>JAGWUY010000165.1 GCA_028868255.1 Alphaproteobacteria bacterium
AACTGGCCTTTGGCAGCATCAACCAGAACATAGTTTCCGGTCTCATCTCGCACCGCAACAGTGCTTGCCCTGTCTTCAATCAGCAGAAACGGCCTGTCCACCGATTGCCCCAAATAGAGGCCAGCACCCATACTTAAAACACCCAGCCAACGCACGCGCCCTACCAGAAGGCAGAGGAAAAACGCCCCCGCCACCATCAAGGCCACACCACCCAGTCCTGGGTGCGGCAGCAGGCGGTTGGCATAGGGCCAGCCTGCTATTGTGTCAGAAATCCACATCGTGGCGGTGAGACCTTGCTCTACCAATTTGAAGGGCCAGTAGTCCAGCCCAAATGGCATCATCAAAACCCCAAGCATAGCCGCAGGCATCACAAGCAGATCAACTATTGGCAGCGCCAACGCATTGGCAATGGTGCTATAGGGTGAAAGCCTGCCAAAATGATAAACCGCTGCAATGCTGGAAAGCCCACCAGCGATGATTGTGGTCAGCACAGAACCCGCGAAGATCCTCACTCCGGCTCTTAACCAGCGCCAAAGGCGCGACAACCCTTGCGCGCGCAGATCAGCGGGCCTGTTGTTCCAATGCTCAAAAAACGCCACGATCCCCATCACTGCGAGATAAGACATCTGAAAACTCGCACCCATGGCTTGCTCAGGTGCGAATAGTAAGATTAACAAAGCCGATAAAGCAAGGTTGCGCAATGACACAGCAGGCCGATCTACCAGTATGGCGAAAAACATCACCGCAATCATAATATAAGATCGTTCAGTGGCCGAACCTGAATCAGCCAGCAGCATATAAATCAACCCCACAACAAGCGCTGCCACCGCCGCCCATTTCTTGATCGGATAATTGAGCGCAATGGCCGGATACAGCGCCAGAAATGCCCGCATCACCCAAAAAACACCACCTGCCACCAACGACATATGCAAACCTGAAATCGAGATAATATGCGCCAGGCCAGAAATTTGAAGACTGGTGTTCATATCGGCGGGGATGGCCGCGCGTTCCCCGGTGACGATAGAATTGGCAAAGGCCCCAATGGCGCCCGGAATAACGGCTGTGATATGTGCGCCCATAATGCTGCGCAGCCGGTGGAAAAAGCGCCGCTCGGCAAATTTCCACGGCACGGGCCGATCCTCAAACACAGGCGGCGTGGTGTTGCGCCCCATGGCCCCGATGGATTGAAAATACAGGTCACGCCCAAAATCAAATCCACCGGGCATTACTGGGCGCGGCAGTGGCGTAAGCCGCACATTGAACCGCACAAAATCACCAATCAGCGCCGTAGGAGAATCAAAACTTGAAATGCGCACACGCCGTGGCCTCTCAGCTTCTGGAATATTGGTGGCGGACTCAAGCTCAATCACCAGCACGCGGCGCTGGCCGCCTTTATTGTCAGCATCCGCCACAAAGCCAGAAATTTCTGATGAAGCAACAGCAGAAAGCAGCAATGGTGTATCAACTGTCCATTGCCGAATTTTCGCGACGCCAAACCCCAGCAAAACCAAAGACAGCAACACGGCCAAGGAAAATCGCCGCAACCCAACCAGCATCGCGAGACCCACGCCAGAAACTGCCAAAGCAGCACCGATAGAAGGTTCATACGGCACATTGAAATAGGTCCAAATTCCGCAGGCCAGAAACACGGGCGACCAGATCACCATCCGCCCCTGCTGCACCGAAACAATTCCCGCAGCCCACTGCCTAAGCTGCCAATGAGAGGCAGCAATTTCAAACGCGCGGCCTCCCCCTTTGAAGCCACGCTGGTCTATGCTATCCGGCTGCAAAGTGGCCATGCCGCCTCTCCCCAAATTCACGCTATACTGAAAAAGGCCTTCATGTCATCTCCTGTCACACGTTTTGCACCCTCGCCTACGGGCTATCTCCACATCGGTGGCGCCCGCACGGCCTTGTTCAACTGGGCTTATGCCAAAGGCCATGGCGGCAAGATGTTGCTGCGCATCGAGGATACTGACCGCGAACGCTCAACTGATGGTGCCGTGGCCGCCATTTTGGACGGCATGACATGGCTCGGCCTCACCTGGGATGGCGAAGCTGTATCGCAGCACAGCCGCATGGCTCGCCACTCAGAAGTGGCGCATGAGCTACTGGCCAAGGGCCAAGCTTATTATTGCTATTGCACACCGGAAGAGTTGACCGCCATGCGTGAAAAGGCCGAAGCCGAAAAACGCCCCATCCGCTATGACGGCACCTGGCGCAATCGTGCCGCCTCTGAAGCACCTGCAGGTGTTAAACCCGTGATCCGTTTCAAGTCGCCGCAAGAGGGCGAAACCGTAATCAATGACAACGCGCAAGGCCGCGTGGTTATCCCTAACAAGGACCTCGATGATCTCATCATCCTGCGCTCGGATGGCAACCCCACCTATAAT
The DNA here is from genome assembly GCA_028868255.1 of Alphaproteobacteria bacterium. Lineage (GTDB taxonomy): Bacteria > Pseudomonadota > Alphaproteobacteria > Rhizobiales > Aestuariivirgaceae > Aestuariivirga. The sequence continues at coordinate 2,394 of JAGWUY010000165.1, forward strand.
TTATCTGTGGTGGTGGATGATCACGACATGGGCGTCACCCATATCATCCGTGGTGTCGATCATCTCACCAATGCCGCCCGCCAAAGCCAGATTTACATGGCAATGGGCTGGGCCGTGCCAAACATGACCCATGTGCCACTGATCCATGGGCCGGATGGCGCAAAACTCTCCAAGCGTCACGGCGCATTGGGCGTGGAGGCCTATCGCGAAATGGGCTACCTGCCCGCCGCCTTGCGCAATTATCTGGCCCGCCTGGGCTGGAGCCATGGCGACGATGAGATTTTCTCCACCGCGCAATTGGTCGAATGGTTTGAACTGGATGGCATTGGCAAATCAGCCGCGCGTTTTGATTTCGCCAAGCTGGAAAATTTGAACGGTCACTACATGCGCCACACGCCGGATGATGAGCTGCTGGCCCAATTCCTCTCCTTCCTGCCCCATGCAGAAGGCGGCCCTGAGATGCTGGCCAAGATTGATGAGGCAAAGAAGGCCAAATTGCTGAAAGCCCTGCCCGGCCTCAAAGACCGCGCCAAAACGCTGGTGGAACTGAAAAACGCCTGTGGCTATCTCTTCGCCCAGCGCCCCTTGAGCCTCGACGACAAGGCCAAGGCCCTGCTCAATGATGAAGGCAAAGCCGCGGTCAAAACTTTAGTCGAGCTGCTCAACCCCATTGCAGACTGGACGGCGCACACCCTGGAAACCGCCGTCAAAGCCCACGCCGAAACCACAGGCCTCAAACTCGGCAAACTGGCCCAACCCCTCCGCGCCGCCCTCACAGGCTCCAGCGTCTCGCCGCCTATTTTCGACGTGCTGGAAGTGCTGGGCAAGGACGAAAGCTTGGGAAGGCTCGGCGATCAGTTAAAATAGGCAGCATCATTGACCTTTTTGTTGCGCTGCAATAGGATCGCTATAATTCAATGGGAGAAGCCTCGCCATGACTGACAACACAAAATCCGCAAAACTTAAAGCTGGCGCCAAAGCGTCAGAATATCCATTGCTGTCAGGCACCATTGGGCCAGAAGTGATCGATATTGGCAAGCTTTATGCCCAGACAGGCATGTTCACTTTTGATCCAGGCTTCACCTCCACGGCGGCCTGCAAATCCACCATTACCTATATTGATGGTGATGAAGGCGTGCTGCTGCACCGTGGCTACCCCATTGAACAATTGGCCACCCAGGGCGACTTCCTCGAAACCTGCTACCTGCTCTATTATGGTGAATTGCCCACCCCTGCCCAGCGCAAAAAGTTTGAACACGATATCACCCACCACACCATGATTCACGAGCAGATGGTGCTGTTCTTCCGCGGCTTCCGCCGTGATGCCCACCCGATGGCGGTGATGGTGGCTATGGTGGGCGCACTGTCAGCCTTCTATCACGACTCGACAGATATCAATGATCCGCGCCAGCGCGAAATCGCTTCGCACCGCATGATTGCCAAGCTGCCTACCATTGCGGCCATGACTTATAAATACCACGTCGGCCAGCCTTTCGTGTACCCCAAGAACAATCTGTCTTATGCCGCCAACTTCCTGCACATGTGCTTTGCTGTGCCTTGCGAGGATTATGTGGTGAACCCGGTTTTGGCCAAGGCGATGGACCGCATTTTCACGCTGCATGCGGACCATGAACAAAATGCCTCCACCTCCACCGTGCGCTTGGCTGGTTCTTCGGGTGCAAACCCCTTCGCCTGCATCGCCGCCGGCATTGCCTGCCTCTGGGGCCCGGCCCATGGCGGTGCCAATGAAGCCGCATTGAAGATGCTGGAAGAGATCGGCACTGTCGACAAAATCCCGGCCTTCATTGAGAAGGTAAAGGACAAATCCTCGCATGTGCGTCTGATGGGGTTCGGCCACCGCGTGTATAAAAATTATGATCCCCGTGCCAAGATTTTGCAGGCCTCCGCCCATGAAGTGTTTGAAGCCTTAGGCGTGAAGGATGACCCGCTGCTTGATGTGGCGCGCGAGTTGGAGCGCATTGCTCTCAGCGATCCTTATTTCATTGAGCGCAAGCTCTATCCAAATGTCGATTTCTATTCCGGCATCATCCTGCGCGCTTTGGGTTTCCCCACCAGCATGTTCACAGTGTTGTTCGCGCTGGCCCGCACCGTAGGCTGGATTTCGCAATGGAAGGAAATGATCGAAGAACCAAACCAGCGTATCGGACGCCCTCGACAGCTTTACGTTGGGCCAGCGAAACGCGATTATGTGCCGATGGGTAAACGCGGATAAAGATAAACTGCGCGTTGCAGGCGCATGGTCATGAAGCAGCACTCCCGTCGATCAACATCGCTCCAATTTCGGCTTCGGCCACCTTTTTGCCATCTACATGCGCCTCAGCCCAGTATTTCCAAACCGGCGGCCGCTTCTGCAAAAGTTTGACATGAAAATAAACCGAATCCCCCGGCCCCACAGGCTTGCGGAAACGGGCCTTGTCGATGGACATGAAAAACACCAGCTTGCCCGCATTTTCGCTGTGATGTTCCAGCACCAAAGCTCCAGCCGTTTGCGCCATTGCCTCGACCAACAACACGCCGGGCATCACCGGGCGCGACGGAAAATGACCTTGGAAAAACGGTTCATTCATCGTCACATTTTTCATGGCAATGCCAGATTCTTCGCCATTCAGTTCGGTCATCTTGTCAATCAACAGAAAGGGATAGCGGTGCGGCAGCAGCTGCATGATGCGGGCAATATCAAGCGTCTTTTTGGGGGCAGCCGTGTCAGTCATCATCATTCCTTCAAAAAAGTGGCGGCTGAAAACTCAACCGCCACATCATATTAGCTTACGATTTGAAAAGGTCTAGAAGCGCGTACCAACCGAGAATCGGAACCACTGCGCATCGTCACCTGGTTGTTGAATGAGCGGATAAGCGTACTCAAATTTTAGCGGACCAATTGGAGAACTCCACACAATACCTGCGCCGATAGAAGCGCGCAGGCCAGAGTTATCAAACAACGTACAAGTGCCTGCGAGCCCGCAACCAGCCGTACCCCCCGTTTTAAATACATCTCCCGCATTAAACACTGTGCCGAAATCAGAAAACGCTTCGCCACTTA
>JAGWUY010000166.1 GCA_028868255.1 Alphaproteobacteria bacterium
CATTGCTTTTCGCCAGTTTGACACCGGCCCATGCCGATGCGCCAGATCAAGCAGCACTTCAGGCCGTGATTTCGGCGCAATTGCAGGCCTTCCAGAATGATGATGGGCCAAAGGCCTATTCCTACGCTGCCCCCGTGGTGAAATTGAAATTTCCGGATGTTGTGACATTTATGACCATGGTAAAAAGTGGATATTTGCCGATCTACAAAAATGCCAAATTCGCTTTTGGCAGTTTGGCGTTGGATGCGAATGGCAACCCGGCCCAGCACGTCACCATCACCGCCGAGAGTGGCAAACGCTATGAAGCAGTATATTTCATGCAGCAACAGCCCGATGGCAGCTGGAAAATTGCGGGCGTGCAAATGGTTGAAATTCCTGGTTTGGATGCGTGAATCCAACTGTAGATTCCAAAGGGCAATGATCAGCGAAACCACCTCGCTCCCAATCGTCACTCCCCCGAAGGCGGGAAACCAATTGAAACCGACTGAACCATTCTTAAGTTAACCCCCCGCTTTCGCGAGGATGACGAAAGGTAGGGCGGCTGTCTCAAGTCCAAATTTCTGAAAATCAATTATTAACCCGACCAAAACTAACTTCGTATCATGAAAAAACTTGCGCCCTATATTCCCGTTGTGGCCGTTTTGGTGATGGTGGCCATCGTTGAGTATATCAATGGCCGGGTTTTCATTTGCAAATGCGGCTATGTGAAACTGTGGCACGGTGTCGTCTATAGTTCTGAAAATTCACAACATATCGCCGATTGGTATTCACTCTCCCACATCATTCACGGATTTATATTTTTCGGTCTTTGCTGGCTGCTGCTGCGTAAATGGGCTTTTGCTTGGCAGCTTCTGATGGCAACAGCAGTGGAAGGCGCGTGGGAACTGTTTGAAAATTCCGCCTTCATCATCAACCGCTACCGTGAAGCAACCATCTCTCTCGATTATTTCGGAGACAGCATCATCAATTCTGTTAGCGACATGGGCTTTATGATTTTGGGCTTTTCTATTGCCGCAAAACTGCCTTGGAGAATCACAGTCACTACAGCAATCATCATGGAGCTTTTGGCACTTTATGTGATCCGCGATAATCTCTCTTTGAATGTCTTGATGCTGCTCTATCCGGTCGAGACCATAAAAACTTGGCAGGCGGGAGCTTAATGCTCTGGCCGGCCCATAAGGCCAGTGTCGGAATTTTTGTGGTCAGAGGCGTTTTGGCCCCTGTGTTTTGCAAATTCTTCGCCTAATCTCCTCTTCGAGGAGAAAAGCCATGCAACCAAAAGTCATCATCACATGCGCTGTCACCGGGTCGGGTGACAGCGTCGGCAAGCACCCCGCAATACCGGTCACCCCTGAGCAGATTGCCAATTCCGCCCTTGAGGCCGCATCTGCTGGCGCAACGGTGGTTCACTGCCATGTGCGCAATGTGAAAACTGGCAAGGGCACGCGTGATGTGAACCTGTATGCGGAGGTGATGGAACGCATCCGCGCCAAGAACTCAGAAGTGATCATCAACCTCACCGCCGGCATGGGCGGCGATTTAATGGTGGGCGATGGCGAAACGCCGATGAAATGGGGCGAAGGAACAGATCTGGTTGGCCCCGCCACGAGGTTGCTTCACATCAAGGAATTGCGCCCCGAAATCTGTACGCTGGATTGCGGAACATTGAATTTTGGGGATGGTCAATCCATTATGATTCAAACCCCGACCCAATTGCGCCAGCAGGCCGCCATGATCAAGTCTTATGGCGTGAAGCCAGAAATGGAGATTTTCGACTCCGGCAATCTTTGGTTCGCCAATCAGCTGGTGAAGGAAGGCCTGATTGAAGGCCCGCCGCTGTATCAACTTTGCCTCGGCATTCCGTGGGGCGCGCCCTTCAACACCGAAACCATGGCCTATCAAAAATCCCAACTTCCGCCAGATGCCATATGGGCCGCCTTCGGCATTGGCCGCAATGAATTCCCTGCCGTGGCGCAAGCCGTGTTGCTGGGCGGCCACGTGCGCGTGGGGCTGGAAGACAATCTTTATCTTGATAAAGGCGTTTTCGCCTCAAACGGCACGCTGGTGGAACGCGCCGTAAAGATCATCGAACTCCTCGGAACCAAAGTGGCAACGCCTGATGAAGGCCGGGAAATTTTGAAACTGAAGAAATAATGGAGCCCCTCCCCCTTGTGGGGAGGGGTTGGGGTGGGGGTCGGGCAGTCTCTCAGAAAGATATGGAGTCATCTTTTAACTCTGAGCGACCCCCACCCTAGCCCTCCCCACAAGGGGGAGGGAAAAGAAAGGAAGGAACAAAAATGAAAATTAAAACCGTAGGTATCGCTGGCACTGGCTTGATTGGTGCGGGTTGGGCCGCCCGCCTGATGATCCGCGGCTTTGATGTGGTCGCTTATGACGTATCCCCCGAAGCCGAAGCCAAACTCAAGGCCGCCATCAAGGTGGCCTGGCCTTCCATGGAAGCACTGCTGGGCAAGCCCAAGAAAAAAGGCAAACTCAGTTTCACAACCGATTTGAAGGAAATGGCTTCCAAGGCCCAGTTCATTCATGAAGCCGCTCCCGAGCGCAAGGAACTGAAGATCAAGCTGTTCCGCGAAATTGATGCGGTGGCAGCACCCGATGTGATCATTTCATCATCGTCTTCTGGCTTTCTACCCACCGATCTGCAATCGGAATGCAAACACCCTGAGCGCGTGATCATTGGCCACCCCTTCAACCCCGTTTATTTGTTGCCTCTGGTTGAAATTGTGCCCGGCAAAAAGACTTCAGTGGAATCGCTGGATCGTGCCGCAACCTATTTTGAATCCATCGGCATGCAGGTGCTGCGCCTGAAAAAGGAAATCGACGGCTATATTTGCGACCGCCTGCAGGAAGCATTGTGGCGCGAGGCCCTTCATATATTGGATAAGGACATCGGCACCACGGGTGATATTGACGATTCGATTGTCTATTCTGCCGGTATGCGTTGGGCCTTTATGGGCTCATTCCTCACCTATCATGTGGGCGGTGGTCCCGGCGGCATGCGCGCCTTTATGAAGCAGTTTGACCCGAGCCTCGCTTTACCCTGGACCGACCTTGGCTTCCCCAAATGGAATGACGCACTGGAACAACGCCTGATCGAAGGCACAGACGCCCAAGCCGCGGGCCGCAGCGTGGCGCAAATCGAAGCCAAGCGAAACGCCATACTGGTGGATATGATGAAACTGTTCAAGAAACACAAGATCGGTGCAGGCCTGGTGCTGGACAGGGAAATGAAAGCAAAGAAGCGAGTAGTGAATAGCAAGTAGCGAGTAGGGAATTTTTTCCCTACTCACTATTCGCTACTCGCAATTCGCTCCTTTCAACGGAGTTGAAAGAATGACCCAACGCGTGATGATCACCGCCGCCGCCACAGGCATTGGCCGTTGCATCGCCAAGGCCTTCTATGATGAAGGTGCGCATGTTCATATCTGCGATGTGAATGAAGCAGCCCTCGAGCGTTTCCGCGAAGAATACCCCGATATTGGTGCCACCCATGTTGATGTCACCTCCGAAGCGCAAATCGAAGAATGGTTTGATGAGGCACTGGAGGATTTGGGCGGCCTTGATGTGATGGTCAATAATGCCGGCATCAAAGGCCCCACCGCCCCGATTGATGACATCGATTTTGCCGAATGGCGCGAATGCTTGGCCGTAGGCATCGACTCATACTTTCTGTGTGCCCGCCGCGCGGCCCCGCTGATGAAAGCGCAAAATTCCGGTTCGATGATTCACTTGTCTTCCACTGCGGGCCTGTTTGGCTTTGGCAACCGCACACCTTATGCCGCCTCCAAATGGGCGGTGATTGGCCTTGCCAAATCTCTGGCGATTGAGCTTGGCCCCTTCAATGTCACATCAAACGCCATCTGCCCCGGCACGGTGCGCGGCGACCGCATCAATCGCGTGATTCAGGGCGAGGCCGATATTCGCGGCGTGCCATTTTCCGTGGTTGAAAAAGAAACCATTGAAGGCTCTTCCATCGCCCGTTTCGTGGAGCCAGAGGAGATTGCGGCCATGGCCGTGTTCCTCGCTTCCCCCGCCGCCCGCATGATCTCTGGCCAAGCCATCGGCGTTGATGGCCACACCGAAACATTTCACATCAAGTAAGGTCACACATGGATTTCAACCTTTCTGACGAACAACACATGATCATCAAGACGACGAAGGATTTCGTCGCCAATGAACTTTATCCGCATGAGAAGGAAGTCGAAGAAACCGGAATCTTGCGCCCAGAGCTGCGCGATGAGCTGAAAGCTAAGGCCATCGAGGCGGGACTTTTCGCCGCCAATATGCCAGCCGAGGTTGGCGGCGCTGGCCTCGATACGTTAACGTGGTGCCTCTATGAAAAAGAATTGGGCCGCGCCAACTATGCCCTGCATTGGACCTGCGTGGGCCGCCCCTCCAACATTCTCATGGCCTGCAATGCTGAACAGCGCGAGCGCTATACGCTTCCCGCCGTGCGTGGCGAAAAGGCCGATTGCCTGGCGCTCACCGAACCCGGCGTAGGCTCAGACCTGCGGGGCATGAAAACTTTTGCGCGGGCTGACGGCGATGACTTCGTGATCAATGGTGTGAAACATTTCATCAGCCACGGCGAGGAGGCACACTTCACAGTTCTGTTCGCCGCCACAGGTGAAGAAGAAACCTCGCGCGGCAAGAAGAAACTGATCACCGCGTTCCTCGTCGACAAGGGCACACCGGGCTTCACGGTGCGCCCCGGTTATAAAAACGTGTCGCATCGCGGTTATCCAAATTCGATTCTTGAGTTCAATGAATGCCGCATTCACAAAAGCCAAATTCTGGGCGAGGTGCATAAAGGCTTTGAAGTGGCCAACACCTGGCTTGGAGCAACGCGTTTGCAAGTGGCCTCCACCTGCCTCGGCCGCTCTGAACGCGCACTGGAACTGGCCTTGCAATATGCCGTGGACCGCGAGCAATTCGGCCAGCAAATCGGCAAATTCCAGGGCATCTCCTTCAAGCTCGCCGATATGGCGATGGAACTCAAAGCGGCAGAATTGCTCACGCGTGAGGCCGCATGGAAATTTGATCAAGGCACGGTGACGGAGATGGATATGTCCATGGCTAAACTGAAATCCACTGAAGTGCTCGCCATGATCGCAGATGAAGCCATTCAGATCCACGGCGGCATGGGCCTGATGAGTGACCTGCCACTGGAACGCATCTGGCGCGACGCCCGCGTGGAGCGCATTTGGGAAGGCACATCCGAAATCCAACGCCACATCATTTCACGCGGGCTTCTCAGACCGCTGGGGGGATGAATTATTTGATCCGTCATCTCAGGGAAAGCTAGCGCCCGCTTGGAAATTCACGAAGAACGATCTATATAAACGCAATGAAACTAAAAGCAGTCATACACGAAGCAGAAGAAGGCGGATTCTGGGCCGAAGTGCCCTCTA
>JAGWUY010000167.1 GCA_028868255.1 Alphaproteobacteria bacterium
GAATGTACCGCCCGGCACATAGGCCTGCTCGGTGCTCACATCGATCATCACCACATCCGGCTTCATTTCGGCCAGATCAGATACTGCCCAATCGCGCGCCTTCAGAACAATTTCATCACCCGCGTCAGTGCTGTGGCTGGCCACATAAGGCGCCAACCACTGGGTGGGCAGGCGCGAGGCCCATTGCAGATTGCGCTTTTGCACAAAGGGAAACGCATCATCCAACCGCGTTGACGCTATGAAGATGGATTTGGCATCAGGCGCATCTTTGGCCAAGGCTTCTGTCATCTTCTTGTAAGGGTTGAAATAGGTTTGTGGCACGTCATTGAGCACCAGACCAAAAACGCCGATTGCTGCGACGATGGGCAATGAGAGTTTCTTTTCTGTCTGCCACAGGGCCGCACTGCCCGCTGCCAGAGCTAGCGCTGCCGCCATAATGGCCGGCATGATTTGATAGGTGAAGCCCTTCATCTGGATTACGTAAGCCATCAAGAAGCCCACTGCCACCGCGACCAAGAGATCAAAAAAACCAGTGTGGGTTTTGGTCGCCTTCATGCGCAGGCGCAGCAACACGCACACCAGAAGTGCAATCACCGGCCAACGGGTGTTCAGTGCTATGATTTCCAGCGGATAGCCATAGTAAGGCACATAAGCCTTGGACCCCAACGTCACCATCTCAGATAAGAAAACTGGGGCGAAAATTACGATGCTAATCGCATACAAAATGCTGATTACAACGGCAGCCATGTTTTCGACTGCAAACAGCGCCTTAAAGTCAGGCATGTGATAAAATCTCACCGCCACTAACAAGAGCGGCGCAAAAGCGGCCTGCGGTTTAATGCAAATGGCAAGGCCCGCCAACGCGCCAACAAAGATGCGCTCCCCCAATTGAACCTTGTGTGCGGCGCCGCCCTGCCCGTAAAGAAACACCCAAGGCAAAAACATCAGAATGATGAAATGTTCACGCTCGGCAAAAAACGCCGCAGGGAAAAAGAGCAAGATGATCGTAGCAGCAATTGTGAAACCATAGCGCGTCATTGGCTGCAAATCTGAAAGCAGACGCAAGTAGCGGTGGCACAGGCCAATACACGCTGCACTCAACGCCAGCAACGCAAGATAAGTCACATGAACAGCATTGGCTGAAAGCACCTTGGCCAAAGCAATGATTGGCACAAACATCCACATGCCCAAGGGCGGGTTCACCTCTTTGATGTCGGCATAAAGCGTTTTGCCATTCAGCAATTGCTCCGCCACATAGATAAACCAGGCCGCATCCTGAATAATATCAGATTGAAAGCGCAAATAGCTTTGCCAGCCAAACAACGCGGCAATGATGGCGATGAAAAAAGCGCGATTGAATTTCATCTTGGTGTCAGCGCGATGGTGCTGCGACCACAAAAACCTTGGTCTTGCTGGCCCAGAAACTGAAGGCAGGAATGAGCGCGACTACGGGTAACATGGCGACCCACAAAGGCAGAAGCATCACGCTGGTCACACCATAAACAATCGCCTGATTTGCGGCAAAACAACCCGTGCTCAACACCACAAAACGGGGAATGGTGCTAGCGAATGTACCGCTCTTTGAAAAGGTCCAGAAATAATTGCCCAGAAAGGTGAAGGCAGAGGCGACGAGAAAGGCCATGAAATTGGCGATCAGGGCTGTAAACCCCAAGGCCGAATTAAAAAACAGCGCAGAGGCCACGTGCAATGCAGTGGACCCTGCTCCGATGGTTGCGAATTTTGCGACTTGACGCAGCAGGCCGTGCATCAGGCGCGCTGGGCAACAGCCAGTAGTGAAACACCCACAGGCATTGAAACCTTGCCCACCCAATTGCTTTCAAAGCCAAAGATGGATTTCAGAATGCGGTTCACTGCGGGTGATGGCATGGCATCATCAGCAACTTCTTTCATGCCAAAAACTTTACGCACCATGCGCAGGCCCGCAATCAGCGGAAACAGCAGCGTGTTGAAATAGCTGATGCGCACAGGTTGAAGACCCGCCTTCACCAATGCATCATTCAAGCTGGCGCTGGTGTAGCGGCGGAAGTGATGGTGGGTTTCATCGTGCTTTGACCACAGCCAAGGCATGGCGGGAACAGTCATCACCAGGCGGCCACCGGGGGCCAATTGCTTGGCAAGGCTGGCCAGACTTTCCACATCTTTTTCCACGTGTTCAATCACGTCAAAGGCCACCACCACATCAAAACTTTCGGGCTGATAGGGAATGTGATCAGGCAGCATGCCACCCTTGATGTCCATGGGTAATTTGGTTTTGGCAATATCGCGGGCTTCATCATCCAGCTCAAAAGCATCCAGCTTGCCGAAGCTTGAAAGCATCTGCAAATTGCCGCCTGTTCCGCAGCCGGCTTCCATCACGCGCAGGCTTGCCTTTTTGGGGGCAAATTGCGCGATCACATTTTTCAGGATCTTGCGGCGCGCTGTGAACCACCAATGCTCACCCTCGAGTTGATCGAGGCGGTGATAGACTGTTCTTTCCATGTGTTTTTATCCCCTTGAAATTCAATGCCGCGTGTTTCACGCACAAGATAGAGCGGGCGGTTGCGCACTTCTGAATAGATGCGGCCCACATACTCACCCAAAATCCCTGTGGCCATGATGTTGAGCGAACCCAAGAACAAAACGGCCGTCATCAATGATGCATAGCCCGGCACATCCGCGCCATAGATCATGGTGCGCAACACCAGGTAGCTGGCATAGAAACAGGCGAACACGCCCATGACGCCGCCAAAATAAGTCCAGATGCGTAATGGCACCGTGGATGAACCCGTGATGCCATCAATGGCGAAATTCCACAGCTTCCAATAGCGCCACTTGGTGGTGCCTGCGGCGCGGGCCTCGCGGCGATATTCAATGCCGATCTGCTTGAAGCCCACCCAGGCGAACATGCCTTTCATAAAGCGGGTTTTTTCGGGCATGTGCTTCACGGCTTCCACCACGCGGCGGTCCATCAAGCGGAAGTCACCGGTGTTATCTGGAATGCGCACATCGGCCATCCAATTGTGAACGCGGTAAAACAGGCCGGCGGTCAAACGTTTGGTGGCGTCATCAGTATCGCGGAAGCCGCGGCGGGCATAAACCACATCATAGCCTTCGCGCCACTTTTCAACCATGCGGCCGATCAGTTCAGGCGGGTCTTGCAAGTCAGCATCAATCGGAACCACGGCTTTGCCGCGGCAATAGTCTAGGCCTGCGGATAAAGCGGTGTCCTTGCCGAAATTGCGTGAGAGGCTCAGCACCTTGATGCGCGGGTCACGTGCATGATGTTGCATCAGGCTGAACATGGTGCGGTCTGAACTGCCATCATCCACACAGACGATCTCATAGTCATCGGTGATTTGTTCGAGAACGGGCGTCAAGCGGTTGAAGAACAGGTCTGTACCCTCTTCTTCGTTGTACATGGGCACAACAACAGACAACAGGGGTGCGGGCTGATCGCTGGCACGCCGATTCTGACTTGTCATGGTTGAACTCCACTTTACGCACACTCAATTTCGCCAAATCTAGGCGTTGCCAGTTAAAATTTAGTGCAGCCGATTGCTAAATGCGGGTCTTGTTTGGTTAATGGCGAGTAAGGACTGGGTTGAATTAATCTCACCGCGCTTGGCGATTGCGGTGCGCATGATTTCTGATTAAGTTTCTATTCATAATTTCATCGTCACCCCCGCGCAGGCGGGGGTCTCTGTTTTGAAGTGAAACACGGATTCTCGCCTTCGCGGGAATGACGGCAGCGGAGAGGTAAAGAACATGAAAACAGTAGCACGCGTGGTGGTGATTGGTGGTGGCGTGGTGGGGTGTTCGGTGCTCTATCATTTAACCAAAGCAGGTTGGAAAGATGTAGTTTTGGTGGAGCGCGATATTCTTACCTCTGGCTCCACATGGCATGCCGCTGGTGGCTTTCACACGTTGAATGGTGATCCAAATGTGGCCAAGCTGCAAGGCTATACGATTGGGCTTTATGATGAGCTGGAAAAGATTTCGGGCCAGGCTTGCGGCCTGCACCGTTCAGGCGGATTGTTTTTGGCTGATACCAAGGAGCGTATGGAATGGCTGAAAATGGCTCATGCGCGCTCACGTTATCTGGGTCTTGAAACAGAACTGCTCACCTTAAGCGAAGCCAAAAAGCTGAACCCGCTGTTTGATGAAAAGCAATTCTATGGCGCGATGCTGGATGCGGCAGATGGCAATCTCGACCCCGAAGGCACAACCCATGCCTATGCCAAATCGGCCCGCATTGGCGGCGCTGAAATTTATCAAGGCACACGCGTGCAGGAACTCAACCACCGCGCTGATGGCTCGTGGGATGTGATCACCGACAAGGGCAATATTCATGCCGAGCATGTGGTAAATTGCGGCGGCTTATGGGCGCGCGAGGTGGGCCGCATGGTGGGCATTGAACTACCTGTTCTGGCCATGGAACATATGTATCTCGTCACCGATGAAGTGCCGGAAGTGGTTGAATACAATAAAACGCATGGCAAGGAAGTTTCACACATCATCGATTTCAAATCAGAAATCTATATGCGGCAAGAGCGCACCGGATTGGTGTTAGGCACTTATGAACAGGATTGCCGCCCATGGCAGCCAAAGCAGACGCCATGGGGCTTTGGCCGCGAATTGTTGCAGCCTGACTTGGACCGGATCGCGCCCAATCTGGAGATGGGTTACAAGCACTTCCCCGCTCTCGCCAAAGCTGGCATCAAGCGGGTGATCAATGGGCCGTTCACCTTCACACCAGACGGCAACCCGCTGGTTGGCCCTGTGCAAGGTGTCAAGAATTTCTGGTGCGCTTGCGGCGTGATGGCCGGCTTCAGCCAAGGTGGCGGCGTGGGCCTCGCCCTGTCGCAATGGATGGTGAACAATGATCCAGGCTTTGATGTGTGGGCCATGGATGTTTCACGTTTCGGCGAATGGGCCACGCGCAGCTATACCAATGCTAAAGTACGCGAAAATTATTCCAAGCGCTTCTCCATCCGTTTTCCCAATGAAGAATTGCCGGCGGCACGCCCGCAGCAGACAACAGCGCTTTATGATGTGTTGCTGAGCAAGGGTGCTGTGATGGGCGATAGCTGGGGCATGGAAACGCCGCTCTGGTATGCGCCTAAGGGTGTTGAACCGAAGGACATTGTTTCGTTCCACCGCTCCAATGATTTCGCTCATGTGAAGGCTGAGGTGCTGGGCACTCGCAATGGTGTTGGCGTGACCGAGATCGCAAACTTTGCGAAATATGCCTTCGCGGGCCCCGGTGCTGAATCCTTCCTGTCGCGCATGATGACCAACAAAATGCCCAAAACAGGCCGTATCATTTTGACGCCGATGCTCAACCATGCGGGCAAGCTGATCGGTGATTTTACCATCGCCAAAGCCAAGGATGAGTTGTTCTATATGTGGGGATCAAGCCAGGCGCAGAAA
>JAGWUY010000168.1 GCA_028868255.1 Alphaproteobacteria bacterium
GCTTGCGGGATGCGGATGAAATCTTCGGACGGCACATAGAAAGCCTGATTGCCACCAATACGGAAGTCCGCGCCTGTGGCTTCTATGAGGGCTTCGGCTTCCGGCACAATCTCACGGGGTTGGCGTGGTTCATTTGTGCCAAACAAGCCAACGGGCAAGCCCTCGCATTGCTCGGCATTGAATACCGTGTAGCGCTTCAAGAAATGGATGGTAGACGGGTCTGTGCCTTCGTTCTTGGCGCGCTGCTGTTCCTTCTGCGGCACAAACTTGTCAGCGAAATAGACGTGCGTTCCCTTCTCACCTTTCTGCACACTGCCGCCCATGGCGATGCACTGTTTGAAGGTCAGCCAATAGGGCGAAGCAAAGCCCCTGTCTTCAAGGGCAGACCACAACAACAAAATATTGATGCCGGAATAGCTGCGGCGGGTCAGTCCATTGACAGGAAGCCCCAAGGGGCAAAGCTGATGGCTAGCGGTCCAAGGCTGCACCCATGGCACAATGCCCCGTTCCAGTTCGGCCATGATTTTGTCGGTAATCTCACGATAGATATTCTCCCTTCCAATCGCCTTCGACATCTCAGTGCCCTCCTTCGCATCCGAACCCCGGAAGCGGGGTGGGCGGTGCCTTGCGACTGAAGAGGCCCGCTGATTGAGGCGGGCCGCACCGAAGGCCGGAACGTCAGTGGAGGACTGCGCTCTTGGGAACTGTGTCGATCATTGAGGGCTTAGAACACTTGCGCAGTTGCGGCCCGCCGCAGCGGGCCTAGAAAGGAGCACCGCCCACCCTGCGCACCGGGTCGGCTCTTCAAAAAATGCCGGTGCGCAGCACCGTCCAAACCTGATCGTTGTCGAACCTGCGCCAGGGATGAAAGCCCGCAGGGCCGAGACCATCGAACGGTAAAGTCACTTTGAGAAATGGAGATGGGCTCGGTTCTCGCCAGCCCGGCCGCGTTCACGCGGGGCGCTCGTGCTGCAACTGCATTTCGCGATAGGTCGACAACATTTCTTTGACATCTGGTGCAGATGCACTGTTTTGGTTTGAAGTTGCCAATTCAAGAGCAACTTGCGGAAGGGTTGTCGGCACGGCACCCGCTTGAACGAGGCGATCCCAACAGTACTTGGACATTCGTTCATCAGATGCTTTTATAAGATCGCCCAAGAGAAATACTTCAAAACCAAACGCGAGAGCTTCAAGTGTGAACAATGACACGCTCTCTTCCAGTTCGATCCCCGCAACGAGGACCTTGTTGCGCCTAATTGGGGTATTCAGCCCTGAAAGCTCGTTCAGAACGAGTTGTATTTCTTCCTTCGAATGACTTTCGAAATTGACATCACGAATTGGCAAGAAAAGTGTCTGTGCGAGTTTCGGAAGCCACCTTGCAAGATCAGCCGTTGCAAACTGAGCAAAAAACTTTGCACTGTTCACCACGAGTATCGTGCAATCACTCGGTTCAAGTCTTACCGCCATGACCACCCTCCCGGATAATAAATGACCGCGCCGAGCGTTGAGGTCTGCTAAGCTAATCTGGAATTGAATGCTTCCCGCTCATTGTCGTAACAACTGTCGCGTCCGTGGCCATCCGTAGTTCTGCTTCAGTGACATCTTCGGCCAGTTCCACAATCTTCAAACTACCGGGAACCACATCCAGTACACCAAGATTTGAGATGATGCGGTTGACGACGCGCTTGCCGGTGAGCGGCAATGAACAGGCTTTCAGAACCTTGCTATCGCCAGCCTTGTTGGTGTGATCCATAACCACAACAACGCGCTTCACACCTGCCACCAAGTCCATGGCACCGCCCATGCCCTTGACCAGCTTGCCGGGAATCATCCAGTTGGCAAGGTCTCCCTCTTCCGACACTTCCATGGCACCCAGAATGGCCATGTTGATCTTGCCGCCACGGATCATGGCGAAGCTCTGCGAGGAATCGAAGAACGAGGTTTGCGGCAGCGTCGTCACCGTCTGCTTGCCGGCATTGATGAGGTCAGCATCTTCCTCACCCTCGAACGGAAACGGGCCCATGCCCAGCATGCCGTTTTCAGATTGCAGGGTCACTTCCACGTTGTTTGGAATGTAGTTGGAGACCAATGTGGGAATGCCAATGCCGAGATTGACGTACCAGCCGTCCTGCAATTCCTTGGCGGCGCGCTCGGCCATCTGGTTGCGATCCCAAGGCATTATGCGGCCTTCTTTCTTGTTGTGCGCTGTTCAATGCGCTTTTCGTGTTGGCCTTGAATCAAGCGATGCACATAGATGCCAGGCGTGTGGATGCTGTCAGGGTCCAGCGAGCCCAGCGGTACAATTTCTTCGACTTCGGCCACGCACACATTGCCGCAGGTGGCGGCTGGTGGGTTAAAGTTGCGTGCCGTCTTGCGGAACACGAGGTTACCCGACGGATCAGCTTTCCACGCCTTCACGATGGAAAGGTCAGCCACAAGCCCGCGCTCCAGCACGTAAGTCTGGCCTTCAAAGTCCTTGGTTTCCTTGCCCTCAGCAATCACGGTGCCAACACCCGTCTTGGTATAAAACCCTGGAATGCCCGCACCACCGGCTCGCATGCGCTCAGCCAGCGTGCCTTGTGGGTTAAATTCCACTTCCAATTCCTTGGCCAGATATAGCCGCATGAATTCGGCGTTTTCGCCTACATAGGACGAGATCATTTTCTTGACCTGACGATTTTCCAGCAACTGGCCAAGCCCAAAGCCATCAACACCTGCATTGTTCGATGCAATCGTCAGCCCCTTGGTGCCACGCGCCTTGATTTCAGCTATCAACAATTCCGGAATGCCGCAGAGGCCAAAACCGCCTGCTGCAATCAGCATCCCGTCAAAGAGCAGGTCAGCCAGCGCACATGCAGCATTGTCGTATACCTTGTTCACAACTCAGACCTCCTATTGCTTGACAAGTCTCAACAACGCACGTGATTGTTGCCACGTTGCGACAGGCCTGTTGTATCGTTCACAAAGATCAATTGTTCGCTTGACCAGTGCCGCGTTTGAGGGCGCAAGTGTTTCTTTGTCGAGACGCACATTATCTTCCATGCCGGTGCGCGTGTGGCCACCTTTCGCGATGGCCCATTCATTCAACACAATCTGTTGCTGGCCAATTCCAGCAGCACACCATGATGCGTCTGGCGACAATCGCTTCAAGGTTTCAATATAGAAATCCAACACACGCTCATCGGCGGGCATGGCATTCTTGACGCCCATGACGAACTGCACATAAAGCGGGCCTTTCAAACGCCCATCGCGTTGCATCGTCACAGCTTGCGTGATGTGCGAAAGGTCAAATGCCTCGATCTCGGGCTTCACATCATAAACGAGCATCTCGGATGCCAGCCAATCCACGAGGTCAGGCGGGTTTTCATAAACGCGCGTGGGGAAATTATTGGAACCGACAGAAAGCGATGCCATGTCTGGTTTCAAAGGCAACATGCCGCCCCGCGCTTTGCCTGCTCCAGACCTGCCGCCCGTCGAAAGCTGTACGATCATGCCAGGGCAATGTTTCTCAATGCCCTCCTTCAACCTCGCAAAGCGTTCGGGGTCAGAGGTAGGTCTCCCTTCATCATCGCGCACATGGCAATGCACGATAGAAGCACCGGCCTCGAAACTTTCCTGCGTGCTTTCAATCTGCTCGGCAATCGTGATGGGAACTGCCGGGTTGTTTTCCTTGGTCGGAAGAGAGCCCGTGATGGCAACGCAGATAATGCATGGGTTTGTCATGGGTATTTCTCAGTCATCGCCAAGTTTGACGTGATAAGAGGTCGGGAAAAGGGTGATGCCAAACCTGTCTTTCACGAAGCCCCAGATTCCCTTCGGTGCAAATAACATCACCACGATGGCGAGGGTGCCGAGGATCATGAGATAGATGCTGCCAAGGTCAGCCAAAAATTCGCGTAAAATAAAATAAAGAATCGTTCCGATGATGGGTCCCTCAATCGTTCCGATGCCGCCGATGACAACGATGAAAATAACGAAGGCTGTCCAGTCATTCACGCTGAAGCCGGCGTCTGGCGACATCCGCACTTTTTGCAATTCAATCAGACCACCAATCATTCCTGTCATGCCCGCAACCAGCACATAAACAGTGAACTTGATACGCTCAATGCGCACACCGAGACTTTCAGATGCAAGTTCATTGTCGCGGATCGCCGTGAGGGCAAGACCGAGCTTTGATCGGAGCAGACCATAGACAAGCGCCAGGGCGCCCAGCCCCAATACAAGCGTAATCCAGTAAATTGTAGCTTCACGCCAGAATTTGGTTTCGCCGACCATCTTCATGATGTCGGTCGGAAGGCTGATGCCGGACCCGCCGCCCAGCACCGTGATCTGTGCTACAAAGAGCCTTATTGCCTCGGCAATGACCCAGGTTCCAATGGCGAAATAGGCGCCCTGCAAACGAAACACCAATTTGCCGATAGGTATCGCAATAATGGCCGCGACAAGTCCTGCAATTGGCACGGCAAAGACGGGATTCCAGCCCGCAAGGAGTGCGAGCGAAATCAAAGCGTAGGCACCAATGCCGACAAAGGCCTGCTGGCCTACAGAGACAAGGCCTGTGTAGCCCGCCAATAAATTCCACAAGGTGGCCAAGGCCAGATAGACCATGAACTCACCGATGAGCCGCTCGGTCGCGATGCTGCCCCACCAAGGTGCAGCGACGAGAACGGCGGCGAGACAGCAAGCTGCGATTCCTGCAATGCGGGATGCAGCGTTTGAGCGTGTTACCCATGTGCTCATGCTGACGTCCTCGGGAACAGGCCACGCGGACGAACGGCCAGCACAATGATGAAGGCCACATGTCCGGCCAGCACTTGCCAACCCGGATCAAGTTGTGCGCCGATGGCTTGCGCCACCCCAAGAATGACGCCACCCGCAAGCGTGCCCCACAAATTCCCCAGGCCACCGATGATCACAGCTTCAAACCCGAAAATCAACCGGCCCGGCCCCATGAACGGATCGAAATTGGCGCGGATGGCGAAGAACACGCCCGCAAGGGCCACAACGGCAAAACAAATCGCCATGGCCTGCGCATAGACTTTGCGATTGTCCAAACCCATGAGCTGCGCAATTTCAGGATCGTCACTGGTGGCGCGAAAAGCGCGGCCCAGTTTGGTTTTGTAGAACATGTGTTGCAACGCCCAGATGGTTGCGACAGCAGCAAGGAAAATCATGACCGGGAAAAGCCCTACGGCAACACCGGGCAAAAGTTCGAAGCTTTTTGTTTCCAGCCAGCCCGCATCCAGTTTGCGACTGTCAGCCGAGAAGGATTGCAGCAGTCCATTCTGGATGATCACAGAAAGGCCGAAGGTGACCAGCAAGGGTGGCAGAATGTCTTTGCCCAAAGTCCGGTTCAGAATGCCGCGCTGCACGATGTAGCCGAAAGCCGCGGCGATAGGCACGGCGAAGATCACACACAACA
>JAGWUY010000169.1 GCA_028868255.1 Alphaproteobacteria bacterium
GCACCCGTGCCCGCCGCATTGCCAGCGCTTTGCACGCGGGCCAAATCACAATCGGGGATCAGGCCCAACACCATGGCATATTTCATATCGATGTGGCTGCCGAAGGCACCGGCCAAGCGGATCTTGCCCGGCTCATTGATGCCCAGCTTGTCCATCAACAAGCGCACGCCCGCATAAAGTGCGGCCTTGGCCATTTGAATGGCGCGCACGTCATTTTGCGTGATGCGGATCGACGGTTGGTTGCTGCCTTCGGGCGCTTCACGCACCACATAATTGAAGGTGCGCTTGTAAGGCTCAATGCGCGGAGTGCGCGCGGCCATGCTGCCATCCACCTGACCATCCTGATTAACGACGCCAGACAGATACATCTCCGCCACCGCCTCAATAATGCCACTGCCGCAAATGCCGGTGACACCCGTGCTCGCAATCGCGTCTTCAAACCCAGGCTCATCCGACCACAGGTCACAGCCGATGACTTTATAACGCGGCTCCAGCGTTTCAGCGCTGATGCGAATGCGCTCAATGGCCCCCGGTGCGGCGCGTTGGCCGGAGGAGATTTGCGCCCCTTCAAAAGCAGGGCCTGTGGGCGAGGAGCAGGCGAGCAGGCGGTGCTTGTTGCCCAACACAATTTCAGCATTGGTACCCACATCCACACACAGCATCATCTCATCTTGCTCATGTGGCGATTCTGACAACACCACACCCGCTGCATCCGCCCCCACATGGCCGGCAATGCAGGGCAGCACATAGGCATAAGCCCCGGCATTCAGCTTCAAATCCAAATCCCGCGCGGGGAAAGTCAGCGGCAGGCCCGTGGCCAGCGCGAAGGGCGCACCGCCAAGTTCGGTTGGGTCAATGCCAAGGAACAAATGGTGCATCACAGGGTTGCCCACCAACACGATTTCCATGATGTTGGTGATGTCGAGTGCGGCCTGCTTGCACACGTCTTCGGCGAGCTGTTGCAGCGCCTGGCGGATGGCGGTGGTCATTTCCTTTTCGCCGCCGGGATTCATCATCACGTAAGAAACACGGCTCATCAAATCCTCTCCGAAGCGGATTTGCGGATTCATCAGGCCCGCCGAGGCTTTCACCTCGCCCGTGGAGAGATTGGTGAGATGGGCGGCAATGGTGGTGGAGCCGACGTCAACTGCAAGGCCATAAGCCTCATCATGGAAGCCGGGCCAAATGGCGACGAGGCGGTTGCCACCACCGGGGGCACGCGAATAAACTGCACAGGTGATTTTCCATTCGCCCTTGCGCAAGACTTTTTGCAGATCCGCAATAATCGGCAAATCGCAAGTCACATGATCCACGCCCCACTGTTCATTGAGGGCGATGTAAACCCGCTCCAGATCGGAGGAGGGCTTGTGCATATCTGGCTCTTCCACTTCGATGAAGCAGAGTTTGGTAGCGGGGTCGAGCTCAATGGCGCGCGTATCCGCCTCCTTGCGCACCACTTGTTTGTGAACCTGAGATTCCGCCGGAACGTCAATCACCAGATCGCCTTCAATCTTGGTCTGGCACGAGAGGCGGCGACCAGAGGACAGGCCGCGCAGCTTATCATAACGCTGCTCAACTTGCGTCACCCCATTCACATGATCAGCTGCGGATGTGATGCCATGTTTGGCAAATTCGCCTTCGCCCACTGTGATCTGGCAGCGTCCGCAAATGGCGCGGCCCCCACATACCGAGTCAATATCCACGCCCAGCGCGCGCGCCGCGGTGAGAACGGGTGTGCCAATTGCAAAGCGGCCCCGCTTGCCGGAGGGCGTGAAAACAATGAGAGGATTTTGGTCTGTCATGGGGGGTCTCTATAGCCGAGAGGAACTTGCGTGGCACCTCAAATTGCGACATATTTTGACGATGGAAATCAGCATCGGAAATTTTGCGGACAGCCGGGTTAAGGCCCTGCTGGAATATCATCTGCGCGGCATGCACGAAAATTCACCTCCCGGGCACGTCTTTGCACTCGATTGGAGCAGTCTGCAAAAGCCGGAAATCACATTCTGGACAGGCTATGCCGCAGCTGATCTGGTGGTGATGGGCGCACTTAAAGCATTGGGCGATGGCGCGGGCGAAATCAAGTCCATGCGTGTGGGCCAGGGTCAGGCGGGGAAGGGCTATGGCGCTGCAATGCTCACCCACATCATCGCCGAGGCCAAGGCCCGCAACTATCGGCGCCTTTCACTTGAAACTGGGTCAACGCCAGCCTTTGAACCAGCGATCAACCTCTATCGCAGCTTTGGCTTCGAAGAGGGCGAGGCGTTCGCGGGATATGCGAAAACGGAGTTCAACAGGATGTTTCATTTGAGGCTGTCGAAATCTTAGCGGCGGGCTTGTGCGCAACCGCCTCATTGCAAATCCCCCCACAGCTCTTAGCGCCTTCTCCGTTCCTCACGTGCCTTTCTCCGGGCTTCGATGTCTTCGTTGGAAGATTGCAGACCTGCTGCTTGTGCGGCAGCGGAAGGGCCCGAAGTCATTTCGCGGAAGCGGTTGGTCCAGAATTTGCAATTTCGGTCCGTGCCATTCAAGACATTGGCGCCGAAAATGGCGTGCATGTCTTCGTCATGCAGCGGGTTCATGATTGCCGATGTCATGCCATGCGAGGCGGCCATGGCGAGAAAGTATCCGGTCAAGGCGCGGCGGTTCGGCATGCCGAAGGAAATATTGGACGCGCCACAAGTGGTGTTCACCTTCAGCTCTTCACGCAAGCGGCGCACCAGGCGGAACACCTGCTGGCCGGCTGTGCCCATGGCCCCAATGGGCATGACCAGCGGATCAACCACAATATCCCATGGCTTGATTCCGTGATCTGCGGCGCGCTGCACAATCTTCTTGGCCACTTCAAAACGCACATCTGGGTCTTCCGAGATGCCATTTTCATCATTGGAGATGGCGACCACAGGAACGTTATATTTCGCCACCAACGGCAAGATAGCTTCCAGCTTTTCCTCTTCTCCGGTGACGGAGTTGACCAAGGGACGGCCCTTTGCGGTTTCAAGACCGGCCTTAAGAGCGGAAGAAACCGAACTGTCAATGCACAGTGGCGTGTCGGTCATTGACTGCACAATTTCCAAAACCAGACGCATCAGCGGTGGTTCGGTCTCGTTGGGGTTGACGGCGGTGACACCGGCATTCACGTCGAGGATGTGGGCACCCGCAGCCACTTGGGCCAACACGTCGGCACGCACAGTATCAAAATTACCGGCTTGCATTTCAGCCGCCAGTTTCTTGCGGCCAGTAGGATTGATGCGCTCACCAATGATGGTGAAAGGTTTGTCAAAGCCAATAATGTGTTCGCGGGTGGCGGATGCAACGAGTGTATGCGTGGTCATGAGATTTTCCGGCCTCCATTGCCGATCAGCTGCTTGATGAGATCTTGGGTGTAGTGCGATTCAAGTTCCGCTTTGGCTCGCTCGACTTCCGATTCCATATCATCGCCCACGGCCACGGGTTCGGAGCGCCGCCAATCTGCCAGGTAAGCATCGGTATCTGTCGCGCCATCGCGCATAGCGGCCATATCAATCGCTTCCATAAAGCGATTGTCCAACATGCGCTTTTCTTCTTTGCGACCAACCTTCACAGAAACCGCCGAAGGTATATCGCGCCAATAGGTGATGATCAAATTTGCCATGAAGCCCTTATGCCCTGTTCTGAAAGCGGCAGATAGCGCGAAAACGACATGAGGTAAAGGCGGATCGGCTTGCGCGAATATTCCTGGATATTCGACGCGGGCGATTTTGGTAAAGCAAGTTTCATGTTAGAGAGTGGATTTGAAAGATAACGGAGGGGTGCCATGTCATTTCAGGCCTATCTGGACAACATCAAAGCCAAAACTGGCAAGACACCGGAGGACTTGAAAGCTCTGGCCGATCGGGCCGGGGTCTATAAAGTTGATATGACGGCCACCCAACTTTGCGATTGGCTGGCCAAGGATTTTGATTTGGGCCACGGACATGCCATGGCCATTTGGGCCGTGGTCAAGAGCAAGGGATGGGTGAAAGCACCCAAGAGCAAGAAATAGGCGACCTAACCCTGAGCCTTGCCGGAATCGGCTGTGGCACCCCTGGTTTCGGCTTTCACAGCCCGCTTATGGGTGAAATAATCCCACACGTAGCACACCACCACAGCGCCGATGACCGACCCGAAAAAGCCTGATGTTTCACCGGGCGCATAGACCCCAACAAACTGCCCCAGAAACGTGGCAGCAAATGAGCCACCCACACCTAGCAACGCGGTGAGGATAAATCCTTTGGGCGTGTTTTTGCCATGTGAAAAAATGCGGGCAATCAAGCCCACAACAAAGCCGATGATGAGGGTCCACAAGATGCTCATCGGTTAAGCCCCGAAGAAAGTGCGAGACAAGATTGCAATGATTGTTGAGAACGAGCGCACTGCCTCAAGCGGTACATTTTGGCCAGTCAAAGTTCCCGTTGCATTGATTTCGGTTGCTACTTTGTCGATTTTGCCATCGACTTCTGTGTCAACATAATTGCTTTCTTTCATGATGATCTGGCCAGAAATGCCATCGGCAGCTGCAAACAAATCACCATCGCCCGTGGGTTTGGCGAACAGCCCTTCATCTGTTGAAGCTTCAGCAGGGGGCATGGTGAGGGTTAGATCATATTGATGCTGGCTGCCCACATTTGGTGTGGCCGTGAAGGGCATATTGCCTTTCAGTGCAATGGTCTGCGAGCCGCATTTGGCCGTAACATTCATGAACCACGATTCAGTCTGGTAGGCATAAACCATATCGCCATTCCAGATGCAGCCCTTGTCCGACGGCATGCCGCCCGAAGGTATCGTGAAATTGTTGAATTGCACAGTGTCAACACGTTGATCAATCAGGCCGGTTTGCGTCGAAGCAAAATTCTTCATGATGGAATCGCGCAGCAGGCTGGCACCTGTGCTGATTTTTTCAGGCTTCAACATCAGGCTTCCGGCGAACACACCCGTTGAGGCCGGAACTTTGCCCACCGCCAGATAATTGGTGGACATGGTGGCCCCATCAGCAAAACCATTTTGCTTTTCAATCCACCCACCCGCATATTGCGTGCGTGGAATTTTCTGTCCGTTATTTGGGTTGATCAAAACGCCGGTGCCCGTAACGGCACAGGACGAATCTTGCCGCGTGATAAGCCCCGCGCTGGCAGCCTTGCAGGAAATCTTAAGCGAAGTTTCAATCTGCTTATCGGCAAGACCAACGGCAAAGCTGTCCGGCTGGTTTTTGTCAGTCAGTGAAGGCTGCGATATTTTTGCGGTGAGAGTGACCGTCTCCCCGGCAAAACCCAGTGATGAACTCAACAGCAGAAAATTCAAAGCAAGAAAAACATTCTTTTTCATATGAAACAGCCTCTGAGTAATGTTGAACACCAAATCGCAAGCCCCGCGAAAGAAT
>JAGWUY010000170.1 GCA_028868255.1 Alphaproteobacteria bacterium
TGGGAATGGGGGCGACCACGCTGGCCCGACACCGAGTTCACACATTCCACGCGCTCTGATCCCATGCGGAACAGACGGTCATTGGCGATGGCAACGAGTTCATTTTCTTTCGTGCCGGGGCGAATAGCGCGTGCAATATCAACATAGGTGGCATCGACCATACCAGCGGCCATCTTGAGAAGTTCGATTTCATCGCGGGTTTTCACCTCGCGCGCATCCAGCATGGCTTGCTGGCCATCAACCACTTCAATACCTTCAGCTTCAAGCGCGCGAAGCATGCCAAGCTCCATCAAGTCGATCCCTAGCGGCTGATTGGCAATGCCATAATGCACCAGCGCCTTTTTGATCTGCTTGGCAAAATCTTGGGCTATGCCCAGGCTGGGCGGAATGGCGCCCTGCATGGTGGTGATGGGGGCTGCCACATTATCCTTGATCCAAGGTGACGAGATGCGTTTGGCGGGAGGAGCCGGATCCCACAGGAAGGGCGAACCCTCAGCTGGGCACAGCGCATAGCGAAAGAACTTGTCACGCGCCCATTCGCCAATATGCGTGGCAGTGACATAACGGATATTGTCAAAGTTGAAGCACAGCACAGCGCCGAGGCCTGCATTACGCACTGCAGCCTGTGCCTTGGCCAGACGCTCTTTTGACATGCGGCTATAGTCAACGCCTTCTTCCCAATCCTTGGCCATCTGGCCCCAAGATGCGGTGGCATAAGGGCTGTTATATTTCATAGCGTTTCTCCCAGCTCTCCGGACCACTTTTTGGTTTCGAGAGTCTCTTTCAGTTTGGATAGGAAGGCGGCGGCATAAGCCCCATCAAAGGCCCGGTGATCAAAGCTCTGGCCCAAAACGCCCATCAGCCGCGCGGTAATGAAGTCACCCTCTGAGGTGGTGATCACAGCAGGCTTTTTACGAATCGCGTCGCTGGAGAGGATGGCCACTTGCGGCGCATTGATGATGGGCGATGTGAAGCTGGTGCCGAATGCGCCATTGTTGGTGATCGAATATGTTCCGCCCGCAAAATCGGCGAGTGTCAACTTGTTGGTGCGGGCTTTTTCAATCTGTCGGCCTAGCGCTTTAGCGAGGCCTTGCAGCGTGTAGTCCTGCGCCGAATGCACCACGGGAACAACCAACCCCTTGTGATCAAGATCAACGGCGATGCCGAGGTTTATGTCCTTGGACAGCAGCAGCGATTTTCCATCAAAGCGCGCATTGATCTGCGGAAAGGCTTGCAACGCAATGCAGCAGGCCCTTGCGATGAAGGGCAGATAGGTGAGGCTGTAACCCGTCTGCGCCTTGAAGCGATCCTTATAGCGGCTGCGTACGGCCTCGATCTCGGTGAAGTCGATTTCAATCGCCTGAAACACGTGCGGGATGGTACGCCAGTTCTCTGCCAGCTTTTCACCAGTGCGCAGACGGATGGTGTTCAGCGTGATCACATCGCTGCTAAGGCTGGTGTTCGCAAAAGGAGCAGGGGCAGCTTGTGGCACTGGCGTGAAGGCCAACACATCTTTCTCTTCAATCTTGCGCAACCCCTTGGCCGCCGCATCCCGCGCCAAGGCATTCACATCAATGCCACGCTGCGCAATCAAGCGCCGTGCCAGCGGTGTCATGCGAATATCGTCAGGCCCTTTGACTCTGCCATAAAGTCCGATGGGCGTATGCACCTCGTCAAAGGCAGAAAGGTGCCTCGCAACTTCTTTTACGTCGTCATTCCCGCGAAGGCGGGAATCCAACTTTGCTGCGGCTTCGGTGGAAGGAAGTTGGGTCCCCGCCTTCGCGGGGATGACGGATGATGTGTCGCCATCCAGCACCGCCACTGTCACGCCAATCTTGGCCGTCTCGCCAGCGCCCGTATTGATCGCGGTCAGCTTGCCCGCAACAATGGCTTCCACCTCAACTGTGACTTTATCCGTTTCGACCTCGAACAGTTTGTCGCCAATCTTGACGTCATCGCCCACAGCTTTGAACCAGGTGAGGATCTTGCCCTCGGCCACCGTCTCGCCCAATTGCGGCATGATGATTGTGTTGGCCATGGCTTAACCGTTCATCACGCGGCGGATCTTGTCGACAATGCGTGCCGCATTGGGCAACGCCAAGTCTTCCAAGTGGTCCGCAGCGGGCAGGGGGATATGCGGCGTGGTGATGCGCACAATCGGTCCATCCAGATCCCAGAAGCCTTCATCGGCCACGATGGACGCAATCTCAGCACCCCAACCCAGAAGACGGGGATTTTCTTCAACTGTAAACAAGCGACCTGTCTTGGCCACTGATCCCAAGATTGTCTGCGTGTCGAGCGGCACCAGCGAGCGCACATCAACCACTTCGGCATTGATGCCATGCTCACGCGCCAGAATCTCAGCGGCTTCGAGCGCGCGCGGCACCATTAAAGCGAGTGCCAGAATCGTACAATCCGTTCCGGCGCGCAAAATCTTGGCCGTGCCCAGCGTGTCGATGATCTCGCCATCAGGCACTTCGCCTTTGGTGGCATAAAGCGCCTTGTGCTCATGGAAGATCACCGGATTATTGTCGCGGATCGCTGCGGCCATCAATCCGATCACGTCAACGGGTGAGGAGGGGGCCACAACTTTCAGGCCTGGAATCATCATCGTCCAGTTTTCAACCGATTGCGAATGCTGCGCGCCAAAGCGCACGCCAGCGCCATTGCCAGTGCGAATGACCAGCGGGCACTTCACCTGACCATTGGTCATATAGGCAATCTTGGGCATTTCATTGGCGATGTAATCAAAACACACCGCGATAAAGTCCGAGAACATGATCTCGGCGATGGGGCGAAGCCCCGTCATGGCGGCGCCCATGGCAGCACCTAAGATCGCCTGCTCAGAGATCGGCGTATCGCGCACGCGCAAAGGCCCAAACTCTTCAAACAAGCCCACTGTGGCTTTGAAAACGCCGCCAGCCGCACCAATATCCTCACCCAGAAACACCACATTCTTGTCGCGGCGCATTTCTTGGGAGATGCCGCGGATCACGGCATCACGATAACTCAATTCCGCCATGCCCAGCCTCCATCCGCATAGACATCCGCGGTCAATAATTCCACAGGTGCAGAAGGAGACGCCTTGCACAGTTCGGTGGCCACTTCCACCTTGCGCTTGCTCTCCACCTCAATGGCAGCCACCTGTGCCGCATCGACGTTAAATTCAGCCAAGCGCTGTTTGTAGATTTTCAAAGGGTCTTTCTCCAGCCATCTCTCTAATTCACCGGGCGGGCGATATTTGCCAGGGTCAGCGCGCGAATGGCCCGAATGGCGATAGGTGAGGCATTCAATCAGTGAAGGCCCTTCGCCATTGCGCGCCTTCTCAATCGCCGCCATCGCCGTGCGATAGACCACATCGGCATCATTGCCATCGATCACAATTTTCGGAAGGCCATAAGCACTGGCGCGGTCACCGGCAGGACTTGGCACCGCCGTCACATCGGCGTTCAAAGTATATTCCATGTACAGATTGTTCTCGCACACGAAGACAACAGGTAATTTCCAGATCACGGCAAAATTCAGCGCCTCATGGAACGCCCCGATATTGGTCGTGCCATCCCCAAAGAAGCACACCGAAACATCCTTCTCCCCCAAATATTGCGCCCGCCAAGCCGAGCCACAGGCAATCGGTAAATGTGCCCCAATAATGGCATAAGACCCCATCACGCCATGCTCAACAGATGTGAGATGCATCGAGCCGCCCTTGCCGCGCATCAAGCCAATATCGCGCAGCATCAACTCACCCAGCATCGCCTCCATCGGCACACCGCGCGCCAACGTGTGTGCGTGGCCGCGATAGGTGCAGAAGGATTTATCGCCCTTCTTCATGGCCACGCCAAAGCCTGCCGCAATCGCCTCTTGGCCCAGTGACAGGTGGCTGGTGCCCTTGATCATGTTTTGCAAAAACAAATCATAGGCCCGCTTTTCGCAATCGCGGATTTCAACCTGTAACCGATAAAGTTCCAGCCGGATATTGGGGCCAATATCGTCGTTGAGCGATGCAACAGGATTCGAGCGAAGTGACATCTTATTTCCTGAACCCCTTCATAAAGGCTTTTCATCAAACACGATCTTGAACGCGCTTTTTGCTTACTGTGCCAAATTTTTTAGCAGGCAAATCCTGAAAAATATCCAAAATGAGAATTTTTAGGGATTTCAAAACCTACTGTTTGGTTACCATGCGAACAACAAAGAGCCGGCGCCTGATCATCCAAGCGACATGGTTTGTGGAAGTGAACTTGGGAGAGTGCCACATGAAGGCCGTTCGATTTCATGCTGCTAAAGATATTCGTGTTGAAGATGTTCAAGCTCCTTCAAATAAGCTGGGCATGAATGATGTGCTGTTGAAGCCATTGGTTACTGGTATTTGCGGAACAGATTTGCATGAGTATATTGCAGGCCCGATCGTCACGCCCCAAACACCGCATGTTTATACCGGTGCATCTAACCCGCAAATTCTGGGCCACGAATTCAGTGCAATTGTTACCGACACAGGATCACATGTTGCAAACGTTAAAGTGGGCGACCGCGTTTCCATACAGCCGCTGATTTCACCGCGCGATGATTACTACGGGCGTCGCGGTCTTTATCATTTGAGTGAAAAAATGGGTTGTGTAGGCCTCAGTTGGGCTTGGGGTGGCATGGCAGAGTATGCTGTGGTGAATGACTATAACGTAGCGCTTCTGCCCAAGGGTGTAACGGATGTTCAAGGTGCAATGATTGAACCTGCCGCTGTTGCGGTTTATGCGGCTGATCGCGGCCATGTGCAATCGGGTTCAACGGTTTTGATTTCCGGCGTCGGGCCAATTGGGGCGCTTACTTTGCTGGCGGTGAGGGCCGCAGGTGCAGGGCAGATTTTTGTTTCAGAGCCAAATGCCTTTCGCCGAAAAATGGCGAAAGAACTTGTCCCAGAAGCCATAATCATAGACCCCATGAACGAAAGTGTGACAGAAAAAATCCACGACATGACGGAAGAGGGTGTGGGCGTTGATGTGGCGATTGAGTGCGTCGGGCTCGAGGTAAGTCTTAACACTTGCGTAGCCTCTGTGCGTCGCCAAGGCCGTGTCGTTCAGACCGGGCTTCATATGAGGCCCGCCAGTATAGATGCCATGCTGTGGGCGTTGAAAGACATCACTTTGGAAGCCACATGGTGTTATCCAGTTCAGTGCTGGTCGCGCATTATTCGCATGGTGGAATCTGGCAATTTCCCAATTGAAAAAATCGTTACCGCAAATATCGGTGCAGATCATGTGGTGAAGCAGGGCTTTGATGCACTACTCGATAAGTCGGTCAACCACATGAAAATTCTGGTCACGGTTTGAGAGAGTTGCGATGGTAAAAGCTGCGCCTGTAAAAGTTGCAATGATAGGCCTCGGATGGTGGGGCAAAAAGATG
>JAGWUY010000013.1 GCA_028868255.1 Alphaproteobacteria bacterium
ATTGGAAGGTGCCACGAAAGTGGCGGTGCGCTTTCTGGATGATGTGATTGATGTTTCGCGCTTTCCACTCGCTGCACAAAGACAGGAGGCGTTGAACAAGCGCCGGTTGGGCTTGGGGGTCACAGGTCTTGCCGACGCGATTGTGATGTGCGGCTTAATCTATGGATCGGCCGAAGCTGCGGAAATTGCTGCCCAGATGGCCCGCACCATCCGCGATGCGGCATTGGAAGCAAGTGCTGATCTGGCAGCAGAAAAAGGGGCGTTTCCACTTTTTGATGCGGCGCAATTTTTGGCCACGCCCTATGCCATGCGGCTGAGTGATGGCCAGCGTCAGATGATTTCTTCACGGGGCCTGCGCAATGGCTTGCTGACATCAATTGCGCCAACAGGCACCATTTCACTCCTCGCAGGAAATGTATCGAGCGGCATTGAACCCGTATTCAGCGCAAGCCAAGATCGGCGGATCGTCAATGCCGATGGCAGCCACCGTGTAGAACGGCTTTATGATTATGCCTTGAGTCGTTGGAGGACAATGGGAAATGCCGTGTCGCGTCCGCCCGGCTTTGTGACGGTGGGTGATCTCACACCCAGCCAACATCTGGCGATGGCGGCGGCCATTCAACCTTTTGTGGACAGCTCGATTTCCAAGACAATCAATGTGGCTAAGAATATTGGGTTTGAAGATTTTGTTCACGTTTACCGGGAAGCCTATGAACTTGGCTTGAAAGGGTGCACTACTTTCAGGCCCAATGACGTAACGGGCTCAGTGTTGACGCAAGCCGAGGATGCGCAGGACCATTGCCCATCTTGCCAAGGAATACATCTTATTCGCAAAGAAGGATGCACCACCTGCTTGGATTGCGGCTTTGCTTTGTGTGGCTAAACCAAAAATCCGCTTGACCACTTTTCATTTATGTTCTATGTTTGTTCTTATGTTGATTCATGGAACCCCAATTGCTCTTTCGTCCCCTCAAGATGCTGATATGGCTGATCGTTTTTGGTATTGGCAGGGTATTTCTGGCCGAAAATACATTCACTCGGTTTATGATGTGGAGTGTTGCCCACCATTGCCGGGTGCGGTTTATGTGGGCGTGAAACGCGCCGGACATTTGCGTGTGGCGGTGGCTGTCGGGCGGTTCTTGCCCTTTTGGGACAAGGCCTTGCCCGAATCGGATGCAGACCGGCTGAGGCGCTTGGGTGTTGATGAGGTACATGTGCATCTCTTGGCCCGCAGTGCGGATGGGGCTGAGGCCGTGTTACAGGATTTGGCCAAGGCGATGGATGATGTTCCCGCCGCCCATGGCTTTAGCGAGGGGCCGGTTCAGCGCCCAGAAGCGGGGGCCTATGAAAACTGGGGCCACGCGGCCTGAGGTTTCGGACCTTCAATCTTGAGGATGCGGCAGATGCAAAGCCAATTTCTCAAGCCCAGCATCATGAATATGGTGTGCCCTGAGATGGTGGATGGTGTTCCATACATAATCCAGACAACGACCCGCAGTGCCAGCGGCTTTTTGAACAATAGCCGCCGTCTCGGTTTCTGAAACGGGTGGGGCATATTGTGGGTGGCCCGTATCAACCACATAGGTTACGGCCTTCACCACCCTGCCATTTTCATGAAGTGTGACGGGCACGACCGCCTCTTGGTAGACATGGGTGATCAATTCACGTTGGCGCACATATTCAATGACCGTTGGCCAGGCCCCTGCCGTTACCTCATAAACAATGCCCGTGCAGGATGTGCCACGCACCAACCCAAAAACCAGACCCAGTTGTTCCGGTGTGCCGCGGTAGTGATGCGAGCGCACACTCAGGCGACGCTGCAAGCCATGCACCGTGCCCACTTGTGCAGCCACAAAGTCAAAATCCGGCCGCCACATGAGCGAACCATAGGCAAAGATCCGAAAATCCGAAACAGGGATGTCTGCCACAGTGGCTCAGCTTTTCTTCTGTACCCGCCCAAAGTCGGGTGAAGCTGTGTCCTGGCCTGCGGCAATGATATTGCGCCGCGCTTCACGCGCCCGTGTGAAAAGATTGAACAGAGTCTCGCCGTCACCCCAGCGCACAGCGCGTTGTAGCACGGCCAACTCCTCTGTAAAGCGACCCAACATTTCCAACACCGCCTCCTTGTTATTCAAAAACACATCGCGCCACATGGTGGGGTCTGAGGCCGCAATGCGGGTAAAATCACGAAAACCACTGGCAGAATATTTGATCACTTCTGTATCCGTCACGCTCTCTAAATCAGAGGCGGTGGCGACCGTGGTATAGGCAATGAGATGCGGCAAATGGCTGGTAATCGCTAGCACCAGATCATGGTGATCGGGAGTCATTAATTCGGTGTTGGAACCGCAAGCCTGCCAGAAGGCTTCGAGTTTTGCTGTGGCTGCCGCATCACCACCAGCCAATGGTGTCAAAATGCACCAACGATTTTCAAACAATTCTGCAAAACCCGAACGTGGGCCTGATTGTTCTGTACCGGCAATCGGATGGCCCGGGACAAAATGAACCCCCTGCGGCACAAAACTTGCGCAGTCGCGCACAATCGTGCCCTTGACGGAACCCACATCGGTGAGAATGGCACCCGGCGAGAGATGTGGCCCGATTTCTTGCGCCAGCTGCCCACAGGCACCAACAGGCACACACATGATCACCAAATCAGCGCCACACACAGCCTCGGCGGCTGTCGCATAGACCTGGTCAACCAAGCCGATCTCGAGTGCAACCTGACGCGTCTCAGGGGTCTTTGCATATCCAACAATGTTCTGCGCCAAGCCATGTTTGCGCATCGCCAGACAGAGCGAAGAGCCAATAAGACCAAGACCCAGCATGGCCACTTTTTGAAACATCACATTCATTTCATAAATTCCGACAGGGCTTTGACCACCGCATGGTTGGCCTCTTCAGTACCAACCGAAAGGCGCAGACAACGTGGCAGGCCATAGGCCTCAACGCGGCGGAGGATCAGACCTTGGCTAACAAGATATACATCTGCTGCGGCTGCTTTTTCGGCGTCAGAAAAATGGATGAGGATGAAGTTGCCAACACTGGGTGTGACCTCCAAACCGAGATTGCGAATCTTGTCTGTGAGCCATGAAAGCCACTTGGAATTGTGCACTACCGCTTGTTCGATGAAAGTCACATCTTCCATGGCCGCAGTGCCCGCTGCAATGGCGGCCGTGCTCACATTAAACGGCCCACGAATGCGGTTGAGCACATCTGCCACGCCCGGCGGGCAATAAGCCCAGCCAATGCGCACGCCTGCAAGACCAAAAATCTTAGAAAATGTGCGCGTCATCACCACATTGGTGTTGGCCTCAACCAGCGCAATGCCGGCATCATAGTCATTGGCCAAAACATATTCGGCATAAGCTGCATCCAACACCAGCAAGACGCTGGCAGGAAGCCCAACATGCAAGCGCTTCACTTCTGCAGCCGAAATATATGTTCCCGTTGGGTTATTAGGGTTCGCCAAGAATACGATCTTGGTGTAGGGGCTCACCCGCGCCAAAATAGCATCAACATCAGTGTGATAATTTCTTTCAGGTGCGATGACAGCTTTGGCCCCATTGGTGGCAATAGCAATGGGATAGACCAGAAACCCAAATTGTGAATATATCGCCTCATCGCCCAAACCCAGATAGGCATGGGCCAGCATTTGCAGCAATTCGTCAGATCCAGTGCCGCCGCATACAATGTTTGCAGCATTCAGGCCATAACGCTTGGCGATGGCCTCGCGCAGCTTGGTGGCCCCAGGATCGGGGTAGAGTGACAGATTTTGTGCAACGGCCTGTTCATAGGCCGCGATGGCTTTCGGACTGGCACCCAATGGTGATTCATTCGACGAAAGTTTGAACACTTTGCCAGTTTTGGGGCCGGACTTACCGGGCACATAAGGATCAATGCCAAGGATTCCCGGTTTCGGGATTGGCCCTTTCATGACAGACATCATAACTCCGTGGAAATGGCGCTGGCATAATGGCCAGCAATTTTAAGCTTGAGTGACGGGTTAGAACGCACAAGGCCGACCAGTGGGCCTTCATGCTCTGTGAGGTAACCCGGCAGACATGAAAGGCGCAGGGCACCGATTTTGCTTTGCCAGCGGGGCTGCAGGACAAAATCACGCGGCAACTTGCCATCCGTCAGAACCAATGTTTCATCATCTCCACTGGCCTCTGTAGGGGCGTGGCCCAAAAGCAAAAGCTTGGGCATCTCATCTTCCTTGATCACCGGCAGAGCTGCGATAACCTTTGCAATGCCTGCGCGGCCTGCCATGAAGGCCTCAATCCAAGGCTGTTCTGTCTCAACCACGCAGAGATCTGCGCTGGAGCCGTCAAGCTGGGTGAGAGCTTGGGTTTCATCACGATATTCTTCAACTGGCAAAGGGCCAAAATAATCGCGCAAGCGCAATCGGTGCGCTATATTGCTGTTCAGGTGTTTGCTCACATGCAAACTGATAGGGGCTTGGCGCAAGCTGCTATCACTGATGATTGATCGCCAT
The DNA here is from genome assembly GCA_028868255.1 of Alphaproteobacteria bacterium. Classification (GTDB taxonomy): domain Bacteria; phylum Pseudomonadota; class Alphaproteobacteria; order Rhizobiales; family Aestuariivirgaceae; genus Aestuariivirga. Next base: position 4,499 of record JAGWUY010000013.1, read on the forward strand.
AGCCTGACGACAAGTGAAGGTGAAACACCCGTTGCTTCAGCTTGAGACACCAGCCGCCGCAAAATCACGGCTTCACGCGCAGGCCGCAGTGGCGAAACAGGCGCAACCGGATCACTTTGTTTCGCCAGTTTGACCGCTGCCGTGATGTCAACGCGTTGCGACAAAAGAGCAAGAATGTGATCATCAATCTGATCAAGCGCCTTGCGGGCTTCAGTTAAGGAAAGCGCTTGGTGTTTTGGTGTATGTTCTGCCGTCATCAATTCAGTCCAACGCTACTCTCAAGCCGTCATACTGTTCATAAGGAAATTATGACGCAAATGCAAAGTGCCTGTAAGACCGCTCTAGATTTTGCGTTGCGTGGGTTGCGGCGCGGGCAGGAAGGCAGGTTTAAAACGCGGCAGGGCGCGCCTGATCCTGCGGCTCGGGGCATACGCATAGACTTGTTTTTGTGCTTCAATAATCAGCGCGCCGGAAAAACTGCGAAACACTGAGCCACGGCAAAGCCGATCTACCCATGAAGCCACAGGCTGGCCCGCCAGATACTGTGATGGCGGCAAAACCAACGCATGATCCATACGAGTGGTTGAAAATTGTGCGGCCTTGAGCAGACCTTGCAATTGGTGGCGCGAAAACGGTTGGCCGTGACCAAAAGGCGAAATATCGCGCATCGCCCAAAGACTGCTGCGGTTGGGCACCACCAACAGCAATTTACCCTGCGGGGCCAACACCCGCCATACCTCTTGCAGTAACTCTTCAGGACTATCGGTAAATTCCAGACAATGCACCAATACAGCCGCATCGATGGCGTTGTCGCTCAATGGCAAATCAAGCTCATCGACCAATGTTGAGGCCACAAAGCCTTGTTCAGGCCAAGCAATGACACCCCGACGTGCTGGCATAAAAGCCAACTGTCGTGCGCTTGAAGCCTCAGACTTTATAAGATAGGGCGTGGCATAGCCAAGGCCCATGACGGTGGCTTGCGGGTCTTGTGGCATGCGCGCAGCAAGTTGGGCATGGATCAATTGCTGGGTGGTTTTCCCCAGCGGGTTGGCATAGTATTCGCGCAGATCAACAACATCCATCTTGCCACAATAGCCCGTTTTCGCACGCTGGTCACCGATGGAATCAAACAGGGTTTCCAAATGTCTCACATTGATATGCGTCAGTTCATGTGCCTTGATGACAATTACGGTGTGTTGCTGCATGACAGCGTGACCGGGGCCACGGCCTCCATTGACGCCCCCGATGCTGAGGCCGTTGAAGCGCAGCTTAGAAAATATGGCCGGCAACTGACCCATATTTTTACAACCCATCACCATGCAGATCATGTTCAAGGCAATTTACGCCTGAAAGAGCTGTTTGGCTGCAAGATCATCGGCCCCAAAGCCGAAGCGGACAAAATTCCGGGCATTGATATTCAGGTGAGCGGCGGAGATAAATTCATCTGGTCGCATCGGGAAGTTTTTGTTTACGATTGCCCCGGGCATACAGCAGGCCATATTTCTTTTAGCATGCCTTCGGAGTTTTCACTTTTTGCGGGCGATACGATTTTTGCCGTAGGCTGTGGCCGCGTGCTGGAGGGCACTTTCGAGCAGATGTATCAATCTGTGAACCAGTTCAAAACACTTTCCCCCAGCACTTATATCTATTGCGGCCATGAATACACTGAAGCCAATATCAGGTTTGCCTTGACCATTGAGCCCGGCAACAAAGCTTTGAGTGACCGCGCCCATATTGTGGCCAAGCAGCGCGCCAACGGTGAAATGACCTGCCCTACAACGTTGGCTGACGAGCTAAAGACCAACCCCTATCTGCGCTGCAACAGCCCTGAGATCAGGAATATATTGGGGATGGAAACTGCATCCGATGCTGAAGTCTTTGCAGAAATCCGCACCCGCAAGAACAATTTCAAATAATGCAATGTGAATAACAATCAGTGCAATTGATCGCTGACTGCTTGGCCAATCTGCTTATACTGGAACCACTGTTGCGCCAAAACACTGAGGAGCACGGCAAGCAAAATGATCCCGCCTCCTATCACCGAGTATTTGTCGGGAACCTCCCCCGCAAAGGCCCATGACCAGAACGGATTGATCAACGCGTCCATCATGGCCAGCAATGAAAGCGTTATGGCTGGAACCGAGCGCGCACCCATGCCATAAAAGATAAGGGGAATGGAAAGTTGAAGAGGGCCCATCAGCATCAGGAGCAAAAAATCATGCTGGCTGAGGTCAAAGGCAGAGGCACCCGCAAAGCCTGACAATGAAACCAGACCAGCCACAACAAAAGACAAGAAACCGCCCGCACAAATACTGGGCATCATATCGATATCGCGGTAGCGGCGCAGCAACAAGGTTTGGATAGCAAATGTGAAAGGCACACCAAAACACAAGGCCAGTGCCCATATTTGCCCTGATGAAAATCCGTTCCAGCCGATCACGGCTGTTCCTGCGACAGCAATAAGCGCTGCCAACCAATTCAGCAGCCCTGGCTTCTCTCCCGTAATCCAAGGCGAGAGCAACCCAGTAACCAACGGAGACGTTGCCCCAATAACAGAAACAGCGGCTGTAGTGTTGAGTGTGAGTGAGACCACATAAATTGTTGTTCCAGCGGCAAAACAAACCGCCGACCAAAGCATTGCATAGCCCGGAATCACTTTAAAAATACGGCCAGTGTGCCGACCATGAATTAAAACGGCATAGACCAGCAACGCAGTTGCCATCCAGAATCCGCGCCAGCAATTAATCTGCCACCCGGAAAGCGACGGCATCAGCCGAACAAAAAGTCCTGACAATGACCAACCGAGATTGGCGAGCAGCACATAGAAAACACCTGTGCCAAATTTCTGTTGAGCTGCCGTCATGTCATCTCCGAATCGAAATGACTTTATCTCATCACCACAATCCTGCAAGGCGGCTTACACTACATATTCAACTTTTAATTGAATTTATAAAATTTAGTTTCTAAGCTTGATATTATCCGGGTCATAAGGGCTTTCGCCCAACACTGTTGTTTGGAAAATCTTTCCCAGAATCTTGATTTCTAGCTTGGTTCCCTCCGCAGCAAATTCTGGCTTGACCATCGCCAAAGCCAATGATTTGTTGCAGCGCCAACCAAAACCGCCATTGGTGGCTCGGCCAATCAGCTTGCCATTCTGGTAAATCGGCTCAGACCCGCGTGCATCGGAATCAGCATCTGTCACGCCATGCACGTCCATGGTCACGAAATTCCAGTTGAGGCCCTTTTCGCGGCCTTCAACCAATGCGTCACGGCCAATGAATTGGCCCTTGTTGGGGTGCACGAAGCGATCAAGACCCGACTCGTAAGCTGAATATTCAATCGAAAGTTCGCGTGGAATCAGGCGGTAAGATTTTTCAATCGACAAGGAAGACATCGCTTTGATGCCATAAGGCTTGATGCCAAATTCCTTTCCCGCTTCCATCAGTTGGTCAAACAAAGCGACTTGTTGTTCGACGGGGACATGGAACTCATAACCAAGCTCACCCACAAAGTTCACGCGCAACACATGCGCCGTAGCGGTGCCGACTGAAAGCTCCTTGCCCGACAGCCATGGGAAAGCTTCATTTGACAAATTGGCATCGGTGAGTTTGGCCAAGACCTTTTGCGAATTGGGGCCAGCCAGCACGATCACGCCTAAACGTGCTGTGATGGAATTCAACCGCACCGAGCCATCGGTGGGGGCAAGTTTGCGCAAACAGTCTTGGTCATGGCGTTCATAGGCACCAGCCGATACCAGATAGAACCGACCAGGAGCCCACTCATAAACCGTGAATTCAGCACGCACCCCCCCGCGCGGGGACAGCAAATGGCACAGCGCAATGCGGCCCTGCTTTTTTGGAATTTTATTAGCCAGAATAGATTCCAGCCACTCACGCGCCTTTGGCCCAGACACTTCCATTTTGGCAAAGGCAGACATATCTTGAATGCCGACATTGTTCATCACGTTCAGGCATTCTTCGCCTACAAACTTGAAAGCATTGGAGCGGCGGAACGACCATTTTTCAACAATGCGGCCATCATCAGTTGGCGCTGCGTGATTGTGGTTGGTAAGCGTATCATCCGAATTGAGGTCTGCTGCGGTGAGCGCGTAGCCCTTGGGCGCAAACCAGCCCGGACGCTCCCAACCATAGACTGAGCCGAACACAGCGCCCAGATCCTTCATGCGGTCATAAATCGCTGTGCGCTTCAATGGGCGCGCAGCGGCACGCTCTTCTTCCGGATAATGCGGCGTGAACACATTGGCATAGGCTTCTTCGTTCTTTTCTTTCAGATAGCCTTTGGTGGCATAGGGCCCGAAACGGCGCGGATCAACGCCCATCATGTCAATCGTCGGCTCGCCATCCACAATCCATTCCGCCAGCTGCCAGCCAGCGCCGCCCGCAGCAGTCACGCCGAAGCTGTGACCTTCATTGAGCCAGAAATTCTTTTTATCCCACGCCGGGCCGACAATGGGTGAGCCATCAGGCGTATAGGCAATGGCTCCATTGTAAACTTTCTTGATGCCCACTTCGCCGAAGGCTGGCACACGCACAATGGCGGTTTCGATGTGGGGCGCCAAACGATCCAGATCTTCTTGGAACAGTTCATATTCGCTCTGATCCGACGGACCATCAACATAGCAACAGGGTGCACCCTTTTCATATGGCCCGAGCAGAAGCCCGCCATTTTCTTCACGCATATACCAGCTGGAATCGGCTTCGCGCAGCACGCCCATTTCCGGCAGGCCTTTGGCCTGACGTTCCTTGATAAGGGGGTGCGGTTCCGTCACGATATATTGGTGCTCAACAGGAATGACGGGAATATCAAGCCCAACCATGGCGCCCGTCTTGCGCGCGAAATTGCCTGAGCAGGACACAACATGCTCGCACGTAATGTCGCCCTGATCGGTCTTCACCAACCACTCACCTGATGGCAGTTGCTCAATGCCCGTCACTGCGGTGTTGCGATAAATCTCGGCACCGCGCGCACGTGCTCCCTTGGCCAAGGCCTGGGTCAAATCAGCCGGTTGAATATAGCCGTCATCGGGGTGCTGGATAGCGCCCAGAATGCCCTCGGTTTCGCACAGCGGCCAGATGTCCTTCACTTGTTCGGGGGTGAGGATATTGACTTTAATGCCAATGGTTTCGGCAATGCCCGCATAATACATGAACTCGTCCCAACGGTCTTTGGTACGGGCGAGGCGGATGTTCGAAACTTTTTTAAAGCCCACATTTTGGCCGGTTTCAGCTTCCAACTCGCCGTAGAGCTTCACGGAATATTTGTGAATTTGGCCGACCGAATAAGACATGTTGAACAGCGGAAGAAGGCCAGCAGCATGCCAAGTGGAGCCCGATGTCAGCTCCTTGCGCTCGACCAGCACCACTTCTGACCAGCCTTTTTTGGCCAGATGGTAAAGCGTTGATACGCCCACCACCCCACCACCAATGACAACGACTTTCGCTTTGGATTTCATGGCAACGCCCTTTTGGCTGAAAAAGATTCAATGTGCCCACATTAGTGAGCAAATTTCAACAGAGGTGAGAATTGAGCGACAAGCGCACTCACATTTCCGACACGGCTAATTTTGTATGGCTGATGATAAACTGCGCCAATGCGGCCACATCGTCACGGTCAAAAACCGGAACGGGGGAATCAGCGATAAATCCATTGGCTGCCACCGCCACAACAGTGGGGTCTTCACCTGCCAGAACAGGATGGGCCAGTTCAAGATTGCGCACTTCAATCTTGTCATGGGTGTCGCGCTTATAGCCTTCCACGATCACCAGATCGCAAGGGGTGAGTTTTTCCAAAACCGACTGCAAGGATGGAGGCTCTGCACCGCGCAGCTCATGCATGATGGCAAAGCGGTTTTGCGAAATGACTGCCACCTCAGTGGCCCCCGCCTTGCGGTGCCTGAAACTATCCCGGCCCTCATGGTCAATATCAAAATCATGATGCGCGTGTTTCACTGTGGAAATGCAGTAGCCCTGGGCGGTCAAATGCTGCACTAATTTTTCCACCAGCGTCGTCTTGCCCGCATTCTTGAAGCCGCAAACGCCAATGACCCGTTGCATTCAGCGCATCCTGGGTAAGATTTTATGGGCCGTTTTGAGATCAGCCGGCGTGTTGATATTGAGAAACGGATCATAATCATCGGCGCGCCAGTTGACACTGGCCGCCCCACAGGCCTTGACCCAATCCTGCACACGGTTGGATTTCACCATTTGCGCTTCCAGTAGAGGCAACAACGACACCGGCCAGAAGCCGGTAAGATAATGTTGCTGCCCCTTGGAATTGGCAATAGCTGGCTTTGTGCCAGACAATTTGCGCACCAAATCATGCGGCACAAATGGCGCATCAGAGGGCACTGTCACTACCGCGTTGTAATCTTCTTCCTTGGCGTAGATGAGGGCGGCGTGAATGCCTGCAAGCGGTGTTTCGAGTTCTGTGTCAATATCCGGAACAATATCCAACTCCAGAAACTCAAAGCGCTTGGTGTCGCCATTGGCATTGACGATGGCATCTTCAACCTGTGGCAAAAGCCTGTCGACCACACGCAAGATGATGCTTTTGGAGCCCAGTTTCACAAGCGCCTTTTCTTGTCCCATGCGGATGGATTTGCCACCCGCGATGACGGCCCCTAAAATTCTCATGCGAAGTTATAAATCCTTTGTGGGGAGATAAAGATCGTGATTGCATCCCCCATTTTCACGTCACCTTCACATTCCACCCAAGCCGTGACACCGCGCTTATGGGTAGCGGCTTTCACAAAATTTAGGCCCTGCTCCGGGTGATCTCTGGCAATCACATCCGCCACCTGGCGGCAGGGCAGATTTTCCATATCCACCACCAGCGTGGCACCCGACGGAAATTGCAAGCGCGTGGAAGGCGGAATCAGGGTGAGATCAGGAATGCCGGATGTCACTAAATTGGCACCCAGCCATGTGGCATTCATTTCGGGCAAATTCATTGCGCGCGCCACATCTTCCATCTCTTCTTGCGAGATGATGGTCATTTGCCGCACATTGCGGATCACCGTATTGCGCTTATAGGTCAACAAGGTGCGGCTGTCCGAAAGGCGGGTGAGGCCGGTATGGCAATCCCCTTCTGGCCCGGAGAGCAACAGGGACAGGCGGTCACAGTGTTGTTTTTCAAAGCCTTGATCGCGCGATTGCCGCCGCAGCAGCATCTCAACCTTTCCCTGAAACGACAATTTTGTCAGCAACGCCATGGTCTTCTCCAAATCCGAATTTCACTCTATAGCAGGGCCATGAAACTACACCACCCGGAAATGACGCTTGATCTTTCAGGACTGCTCTGCCCCTTGCCGGTTTTGAAGGCAAGGAAGGCGCTTGCGAGCCTGCCCAAAGGCGCAGAACTGGTCATTCTGGCAACCGACCCGATGGCCGCCATCGACATGCCCCATTTTTGTAACGAGCAGGGCCACATGCTTCTGGAGCAATCCAAAACAGGTGACACCTGGCACTTTAGGATAAAACGACATGAACTATGATTTTGGCAAATTCAACAATTGGGGTGCTCTGAAAAAAGTGGCTGTGCGCGATGCCGCTACTGCTTTTCAAAGCGATGCAAAAATTGACGCCGAATGGAAAGACCTGAATTATCATTCCCGCCCTGATCTGTTCAAAGCCAAAAAGCAATATGAGGCCTTTGAAGCGATCCTGAAATCAGCCGGTGCTGAAGTGATCAAGCTTCCCGCCGCTGATGGCCTCACCCTCGATGCCATTTACACCCATGATGCGCTGGTGGTGACGCCCAAGGGCCTTGTTATGCCACGCATGGGCAAGGTGCAGCGCCGCAAGGAGGCCGAAGTGAATGGCCACGCACTGGCCAAATTGGGTTTTCCCAATGGAGGCCTGATTGGCGGTGAAGGCAAGCTGGAAGGTGGCGATCTTGTCTGGATCGACGAACACACCTTGCTGGCCGGTATAGGCTATCGCACCAACCTCGAAGGGGTGCGCCAGTTGCAGGCCTTGATGGGCCCCAAGGTGAAGATCGAGGCCTTTGACATGCCGCATTACAAGGGCCGCTCAGATGTGTTTCATCTGATGAGCTGCCTGAGCCCGCTCGACAAGGATTTGGCAGTCGTTTACCCACCCCTAATGGCAGCGCGGCAGATTGAGTTTCTGGAACAGCGCGGCATCACATTTGTGGAAGTGCCCGAAGAAGAATTCGACACCATGGGCTGCAATGTTTTGGCCTTGGGCCCGCGCCATGCCGTGATGGTAGATGGCAACCCTGAAACCAAGCGCCGCATGGAAGCCGCTGGTGTGAAAGTCGAAGTCTATGACGGCTCAGAAATCAGCCGCAAGGGAGAAGGCGGGCCAACATGTATGACGAGACCGCTGGTGCGGGGTTAAAAAGAGAGGTTAAAACAACTCCTGCACCTTCGGCTTGAAGCCCACGGTGATGCTGCCATCTTGATGTTCAATCAGTGGACGACGGATAAGGGATGTATGATTTTGAGCAAGGATGATGGCTTTTTCTTCGGTCACATCCTGCTTGTCCTCTTCGGGCAAGCCTTTCCAGGTATAGCCTGCACGGTTGATCAGCTTTTCCCAGCCGCCCACACCTTTGATCCATTTTTTAATCTGCGCCTTGGTAGGTTTTTCAACCGAATAATCCGTGAAGTTGACCTCAACCGATTTGGCATCCAGCCATTTCAGGGCATCCTGACAGGTAGAGCATTTTTTGAGGCCCCAAGCGTTGATGGTTTTGGCCATATTTCACCTGTTCAGCGAAAGTGTTTTGTCAGTAAAGGCATCAGCACCCCCACTCACCTGATCTGTAAAAGCCTTGAACAGGCCCTCGATTTCGGCCTGCTCAATGTCCTTCACGATAAAAACGAGCCGTGTCACCGCCTTGCCATCGGGCCAGTTTTCCAACCGCACCGGCGGATGAAACACATGCTGCACCCCGTGTACGGCCAAGGGCCGATTTGGATCATCGGATGTTTTAATCAGGCCCTTCATGCGTAACATGTTGGCGCCGTGATAGGAGGAGAGAAGCTCTAAAAACAATTCCAAGCCCTGCGGCGAAATCGGTCGCTCATCCTGAAATGCAAAAGACCGGATATGCGCATCGTGGCGCGACACATCATGGTGGTGATGGTTGTGATGCTTATGCTGGCTGCGCGTCACCGCCTCATCCGCAAGCCAGCCTTGAACATTGATAGATTTCGTTTTGGGATCAAAAAGACCCATGGTGAACAGGCGTTCCGCATTGGCTTCACCCCGGTGCGTGGTGAGCAGGCGCGCGCTGGGGTTGAGTTTGCGCAGGCGCCCGATGATGGCGAACATTTTTTCTTCGCCTGCCACACCATGCAGCAAATCCAACTTAGTGAGAACAATGCGGTCAGCCACCGCCACCTGTTTCACCGCTTCAGGATGGGCATCGAGAGTAGCCCAGCCATTCACACCATCAACCACCGTGATCACACCTTCAAGGCGCAACCTCTGCACCAGCACATCATCGCGCATCAACGCATGCAGCACGGGTGCCGGATCAGCCAGACCCGTGGTTTCAATCAAAATGCGATCAAAGGCTTTGATCTCACCGCGGTCACGCTTGGTCAGAAGTTCCACAATCGTATTGATCAAATCACCGCGAATGGTGCAGCACAGGCAACCCGCCGCCAATTCCACAATATTGTCGTCTGATTTTTCGACCAACAGATGATCAATACCAATCTCGCCAAACTCATTGATAATGACGCAGGCATTGGCAAGCATCGGGTCTTTGAGCAGCGTGTTGAGCAGCGAGGTTTTGCCAGCGCCGAGAAAGCCGGTGAGAATAGCAGCAGGAATGGGTGTGCGTTCAATCATGCTTCAAGCTTCTTATCATGGATAAATCCTGCAAGCACCAATGCGGCAAGAACCAGCGCACCACCGCCATATTGATTGAGGAACAGCTTTTCACCGAGCAGAAAGCCAGAAATGATGGTGGTCAAAATCGGTTCCCAATTGAAATAGGGAGCAACCACCGACGCTGGAGCAGCTTTGAGCGAAGACATGTGAAAAAAATAGCCGCCCACATAGACAAGACACACCGCGCCTGCAAAGCCAAGGCCCAGCCATGAGGCTGCGCCAGAGGTTACTTGCAGTTGCCCACTGCCTGCATAAAGCGCTACAGCCAAAACCAAGGGCCAAATGGCAAGATGCACCAGGCTGCCGAAGACGGCGGGTTGCAAGTATTGACCGAGTGAACGGCCTGAGAAAAACTGCAGGGCACAGCCCAGCGCCGCCGCAGCAGCAAGAAACACCCCGCGCAAATCGAGGTTATTGAAGCCTGGCCCCACCGCAATGCCAAGCCCCAAAAAGGCCAACATAGCAACACCAATGCGCGGCCAGCTTGGCGTGATGCCTTCAACCAGCGGCGATGCCACCACCACAATCACCGGAAACGCAAAAAAGATGATGACCGCCAGACCCACAGGGATGAACTGCACTGAGGCCAAATAGCTGGCAGAAACGATGAAGGTGGCCAAAGCCTGCACCCCAAAGCTTTTCCACGCAGCACGCGGCACATGAAAGCTGGCCCCGCTAATAGCCGAAGCCATTGCCAACACAACAGCAATTGCTGAAGTGCGGAGTAAAACAGTCTCGATGGCTGGCACACCTTGGTTAAAAGCAAGCCGGGCAAAGTTTGGCACACATCCATAAAAACTGGCCGCTATTAGCGCAAAAGCACTGCCCGCAACATGGCGGCGATCAACACCCAACGCTAATGACATGGAGCAAATGTCATGGCGCAGGTTTTACAGCTTTGCCGGTTGGTGCTGCTACCTTGCCCTTCACGGCGGGCCTCAACAACTTGGTATCATCGTCCGAGCCTTCATCTGTCGCAGGTTGATTTTGGTTGGGGTCAGGGGCCGCAGCGGTTGCCATTTGCCTGATCATGGTTTCAGGTAAAACGTCACAAGTTGCACCTTCTTGCTTGTATTGGTTACACAGTGAAAGGCTTTTGGCCATATCAAGGTTCCACAACATGGCTGAATAGCCCGCTTTATTGGGCAGCTTGATCACGCCGCCAATGCCGCCAGCCTCGATGCCGATTGGGCTGATCAATCGCCCACGCAATGCCATATCCGCCTTGATGTCATCGCCATAAGTGCCAAAGGAAACAGCCCAACCTGTCATGTTATAGGCGTTAGCCGGGGTGACCGGGTCTTTTTTCTTGCACACCACCTTGGTCATATCTGCAGGCACAATGGCACCATAGGTTTGGTCAATAATATCTCCCACTTTACCATGGGCCGGATAAGTGGGCCGGTCAAAACCCGATTGCAACAAGAGCATGGAAAGCTGGGCGCGCTGACCACCATTTAAGGCCCCCAGCACAACGGAAATCAACTGCCTGCCATTCTTCACAGCGGATCCTACGAGGTTATAGCCAGAGTTGCATATAAATCCTGTTTTCATGCCCACTGCTTCCGGCATCAGGCGGATGAGGCTGTTATGATTGGGCAACCGACGCTTGCCCACCAGCACTGCTTCTTGTGCAAAGTAATGGGCATGTTCTGGAAACTGGTTGATGATCAAAGCTGCCACAATTCCAATGTCGCGGGCACTCGTGATTTGGCGCGGGTCAAACAACCCATTGGGATTTTCAAAATGGGTTGCAGTTAATCCCACTTCGCGCGCCACATCATTCATGTCTTTGGCGAAATTCTGAACTGAGCCAGATGCGCCTTCAGCCAGCACATAGGCCATGTCATTGGCGGAATAAACCAGCATGGCCTGAAGTGCGAGATCAACGGTAACCATCGTGCCGGTGGGCAGGCCAGTGTGGCTGGCGGGTTGAGAATGAGCCAAGGCCGAAACTGGAATTTTTTGATCTAGCTTCAATGTGCCGCTGCGAATTTTGCGGAAGATCACATATCCCGTCATAAGCTTAGTAAGAGAAGCTGGATACCAAGGCTCGCCAGCGCGTTCCTGGCTGATCACCTCACCCGTGAAGGCATCAAACAAGAGCGAAGGACCAATATTGCTGACCGTCTTTTCTTCAGCCCATGCAGGAGATGCGGGCAAAACCACGGACAAACAGCCGAGCGCCACTATCATCACTATACGCAGGGTTAAACTCAAAAAAAATAGCCTCTCACTTGAGCCAAGCCGAAGGTCAATTGGCCTAGTCCAATCTGTTGCCCCGATCAACAGGCAAAGCTTTACCATCAGGAAAGCCTCTTAGTTCAAAAATGAATTGAGATGGTGCCCTTGGAGGGACTTGAACCCCCACTCCTCTCGGAAGCGGATTTTGAGTCCGCCGCGTCTACCATTCCACCACAAGGGCAAACCGTTCGAAAACAGCTTTACGGGCCACTCTCTAAACGCGGAAGCCTTGCGCCGTCAACCCCAAGGCGCTTAATTGCAAAAATGATTGAAATAACCAAATCTTTTATAATTGATGAGCGCGATCTCAAGGAAAGCTTCATACGCGCTTCAGGTCCGGGGGGGCAAAATGTCAACAAGGTCTCATCCGCTGTTGAGTTGCGTTATGATGTGACATTGGCGGGTCTGCCTCAAGATGCCCTTGAAAGACTGCAAACGCTGGCCGGCAGGCTTTTAACCCAGGATAACATCTTGGTCATTCAAGCCCAGGAATTTCGCAGCCAGGACCGCAATCGCACATTGGCGCAAGAAAAGCTCGTCGCGTTGTTGCGCAAGTCTCTGGAAAGACCAAAAACCCGGCGCAAAACCAGACCCAGCTATTCCTCCACGCAAAAGCGTATTGAATCCAAGGTCAAACGCGGGCAAACCAAAGTTCTGCGCCGCACGAAACCCGATTTGGATTGACAATAAGCCATGTTGAAAAGCCTCTATGACTGGACCCTCTCACTGGCCAGCCGCAAATCCGCTGAAACATGGCTCGCCATCATTGCTTTTGTTGAAAGTTCAGTCTTTCTGGTGCCTGCTGATATTTTGTTCCTGCCCATGGCCTTGGCCCAGCCCTTGAAGGCTTATCGCTATGCCTTTGTGGCCACCTTGTTCTCGGTGCTGGGTGGCATTGCCGGTTATTTCCTTGGTTATTTTGCTTATGAAGCGGTAGCCAAGCCCGTTTTGCAATTTTATGGCGCACTTGCCGAGTTTGAGCGCTTCAAATCTTGCGCCTCTGATCAAACCTTGCTTGTGCTTCTCACAACTTCGGGCCTTGCCCATGTGCCGCCCATCAAAATTGTGACGATTTTGGCAGGCGCAATGCAGATCAGTTTCACCTTCTTCATTCTGTCTTGCATTATTGCCCGTGGAGCCCGGTTCTTTGCTCTCGCTTGGGCGTTGCGCACCTATGGCGAAAAGATCAAATATTTTATTGAACACCGTTTGAAACTGGTCGCTGGCCTTGCTGCTGCCATTTTGATCGGGCTTTACCTCGCCATCAAGTTTTTAGGCGGCCATGGAGCACTCACATGCTGAGCACAATTTCAACCCGACAAACCTTCTGGCTGATCTTTGCCGTCGCAATGGCAACAATCTTGGGCGCTTGGGCTTTCGAGGCTGCGGGTTATTTGCCTTGTGAGCTGTGCTTGAAGCAACGTCTGGCCTATTACATTGCCATTCCCATCAGCCTGATTCTGGCGCTCATGGCCCCGAAAAGCCCAAGCCTAGCCCGCAATGGTCTGATTGTGCTGGGGCTCATTATGTTGGCCAGCGCCATTTTTGGGATCTATCATTCCGGTGTTGAGTGGAAATTCTGGGCCGGCCCCACAGAATGCACGGGTACCTTTGGTGGCGGACTTCCCGATCTCACTAAAAAAGCCGTCATGTGTGATCAAGCCGCTATCCGCATTTTCGGAATTTCGCTGGCGGGCTATAATGCGTTGATTTCAGCGGCCCTCAGCCTATTGGCTTTCGGAAAAGCTTACGGATCGAGTTCCGCATCCCAATAGAGATAATCCATCCAACTCTCGTGCAGATAGTTGGGCGGAAACAGGCGCCCATTACTGTGCAGCTGATTGACCGTTGGAACGAAGGGCCATTGTTTTGGGAACATATTTGCAACTTTGGGCATGTCACCACCCTTGGCCAAATTGCAGGGCGAACAAGCAGCCACTACATTTTCCCATGTCGTTTGACCTCCGCGCGAGCGCGGAATCACGTGATCAAAGGTCAAATCATGCGATGAACCACAATACTGGCACATGAACTTGTCGCGCAAAAACACATTGAAGCGCGTAAAAGCAGGGGAGCGCGAAGGTTGCACATAAGTTTTAAGGGCGATCACACTGGGCAGTTTGAATTCCGCAGAAGAACTATGCACAACGCGGTCATATTCCGAGACGATATTCACACGGTCCAAGAACACCGCTTTCACCGCATCTTGCCAAGACCACAGCGACAAAGGATAGTAGCTCAAAGGCCGGTAATCGGCATTGAGCACAAGAGCAGGGCAGGCCTCTGGCGCGATCGGCGCGTGATACAAGGGAATCCTCTTTCAAACCAATCAATACCCTATACTATAGGCCCTGTGACGGTTCTGTGAAGGGGCAGAATTCAAGCCTGTTTTAGGCCCTTCAAGCCACGATAATGGCTCCACAGCAGCCGTGCGGCCACCGCCCGGTAAGGCCGCCAGGGAGTCGCATGATGGGTCATGTCTTTGATCAAAGGCAAACTCTCCAGCTTCAGTAAATCCTGCACAGCCACACGCAAGGCAAGATCACCACTGGGCCAGGCATCCATCGCTTGGAGCGCCGACAAAAGATAAATATCTGCCGTCCATGGCCCCACTCCTGGCAAGGCGCAAAGCCGTTGCCTCACCTCAACTTCCGAGCATATCTCTAGTCCCACAAAATCAAAGGTGCCAGAGTGAACGCGCGCCGCAATCTGGTGAAAGCTTCTGGCCTTGGCGCGCGAAAGTCCAAGCGCCAACAACTCGTCTGTTGGCACCGCCAAAACCTGTGCTGCGCTAAAAGGCGTGAGGCGGGCATGCACGCGCTCCCAAATCGCGGCGGCGGCATGAAGCGAAAGAAATTGCTCGCATACAATCATCAACAAACTTTCAAGCCCCGGCTGACTGGCCCGCAAGGAAGGCACGCCGTATAAGTTAACAATGTCCAGAAAGCGGCAGTCAATAGCACACAAGGCGCGCACAGAATCTGCAAGATGTTCTGCATCATGCAGCAAGTGCAATTTGACGGTTTCGGCCATCAGAACCTCATTAGAAATCGGAAGCTATACCTTTCTTTTCCCAATCGCCATAACGCGTGGGTTCAGGGCCGGAAGGCCCGCCAGTCTCTTTTGACAAGTTTTCTGATTTGTGCTTTGCGCGGCGCACTTCTGCTTCTCCCAATGCCCGTTTTGCAGCGTCAGAAAGCATTGGTTTTTCCAGCTCAATTGAATTTGTCATCACGTCTCCTGAAATTAAGACTTCATTAACCATGACAGAACCAGATTTCAACTTTCCCAGTTCTCAATCTCTTATTGCGCAATGTGAGACGCACAGCAAATGGCCGATCATGGCATCATGCCTCTTGGCACACACAAGCCATTGTTCATAAGGCCCCGTGGCCTCGTTGGGCGCTGGGCAGCGAGCCAGAGCACAAAGGGATTGAAGCTGCGCCAAAGCTTTAACGCAAGCGCTCAAGGCGATGCCACAAAGGCTGAAGAACTCTATGCTGGTCGATTTGCACTGAAAGATGAAACAATTTTTTCTACGCCAAATACAGTGTTCTTAGGTGAGCAAGGTTCTGACATTTGGCAGGCCCACATGATGGGCCTGAGTTGGCTAAAAGATTTCGCGGCCAGCAACCGAAAACTTCATGATCAATATGCCTTGAGGCTTTTACACTATTGGTATTTGGGATCTGCAGCAAGATCAGACATCATGCAACAATCAAAAGCGATGACCGCTTTAGCAATTGACGGGGCTGCCATTGCCAAACGCTTACTCTCGCAACAGCAAAATGAATTTTTTGGGCTCGTGAAAGCTCACTGGCAAAACCTCACAATGGCCAAACCTGCAAACAGCGAACAGGCTGTAGATAAAGCATTGGCACAATTTTTTGCACATGCGGCATTTGATAATCTGCCCGGCAAATTATCTGAACCCTACAGCCTGTTTGAATCCCACATAGACCGCGTGATTCTCGCTGATGGTGGGCATTCATCAGGCGAAACCACAAAACTCGTGAATACGCTCAATATGGCCTTGCCCCTGTTGCAAGTAGAAAAGCCAATTTTACCCAAAGCGCTTTTGGAAGCCCTTTATCGAGGGCTTCGATTTTTAAAAATGTTGGCTCGACCTGACGGAACAATGAGCGAAATTTCTGAACTTGCCGCCCATACCACACCTCCGGATTTGCAAGCCGTGACGAATTTTCCAGACCAAGCTCTGCAAAGTGGCTTTGTGCGCCTTGAGCAAAAGGCAGCACTTCTGCTGATCAAGGCCAAGAGTGTGTTCAAAATGGAATTTTCGGACTCATCACAGGTAATACTCTTGGCCAATATTGCCGAGCCACCACAGGATTATCCACTTGTGGTTTCAAGTTGTATCCAAGGTAAAGGCCTCACTGTTTCCACAAATTCCCTTATGCGCACCACCTACCTTGCATCCGACGGCCAGGACTTGCGCGTTCAGGATGACTTTGCCAGTGCACAAGCTGCACAGACGACACTGCTTGTTCCGGCACATATCAGGCTTTCACGCCTACAAGATTCCTCCACGCTTATGCTGGTTCTGCCAGATATGACTGTATGGCATTTGCGCCAAAAGGGCGGAAATTTTGAAATTGCTTCGCAAAGCCAGCACCACATCATTGCAATCAGAGCCACCGGCAAGCGCCTCAATTGGTCGCTTAAAAAGCAAGTTAAAACCCAAAGGCTCAATCGGCGCAAACCGGCCGTGGCAACAGAGCTGTTGATCTGATTAAAGAGACCATTTCTTCATCAGTCTGATTAGGCTATGGCATGGCGCGATCTCTACACGAAATTGGATAGACCATGCCGGATTACCCCATCTCACGCGCTCTGATTTCTGTTTCTGACAAGACTGGACTTCTGGAATTCGCCAGAGTTCTTGTCGAACTGAAAATTGAGATGATCTCGACGGGCGGAACCGCAGCAACTTTGCGGGCGGCTGGATTTGCTGTGAAAGATGTTTCGGAGGTGACAGGATTTCCGGAAATCATGGATGGGCGGGTGAAGACATTACATCCCAAAATTCATGGTGGGTTGCTAAATATTCGCACCAATGCCACCCACGCCGCTGCGAAGCAGCAAAACCAAATCGGAAATATAGACCTTCTCGTGGTCAATCTTTATCCCTTCGAGACAGCTATCGCCAAAGGCGCTGACTGGGATGAGGCAATTGAGAACATTGATGTCGGCGGCCCGGCAATGATTCGCGCAGCCGCCAAAAACCATGCAGACGTAACTGTAATTGTTGACCCAGCGGATTATCCAGCAGTGGCGTTAGAGCTGGCTAGGCATCACGGCGCAACCTCCTTGGCCACCCGCAAGGCCTTGGCGGCCAAAGCTTTCGCCCGAACCGCAGCCTATGACAGCGCCATCGCTGCTTGGTTGAACCGCGAATTGGGAGTTGAAGCGCCACAGTACATTAGTTTTTCTGGTCGGTTGCACCAATCCTTACGCTATGGCGAAAATCCCCACCAGAAAGCCACGGTCTATAAAGCCAATGATGGCCGTACGGGCATCACCGATGCTGAGCAAATCCAAGGCAAGGAGCTCTCCTACAATAACATCAACGATGCTGACGCCGCACTGGATATGATCCGTGAATTCGCAGGTGAAAAAGCATCAACTTGCGTGATCGTAAAGCACGCCAATCCGTGTGGCGTCGCAAATGGCGCAACGGCAGTTGAAGCCTATCTCAAGGCACTGGCCTGTGATTCCACCAGCGCCTTTGGTGGCATCTTGGCTTTTAACAATGCGCTGGATGGCTCGACTGCCGAAGAAATATCTAAACTCTTTACTGAAATCATAATTGCACCTGGCGCTGACGAAGATGCGAGGCGCATTTTGACCACGAAGAAAAACGTCCGGCTGTTGTTGTTGCCAAGCTTAACCCAAAAATGCCCACCCGCGGCCATTGTCAAATCCATTGCGGGGGGGCTGTTGGTGCAAGACACGGATCATGCCGGCGATGCGGAACTGCAGCTGCGAGTAGTGAGCAAACGCGCGCCAACGCCCCATGAGTTGGCTGATTTGCGTTTTGCCTTCAAGGTCGCCAAACATGTAAAATCCAATGCGATTGTGTTTGCTAAGAATGGGGCAACGGTGGGAATCGGCGCGGGGCAAATGTCGCGCATTGATTCAACGCGCATCGCCGTACGAAAAAGCCTTGATGCAGCTCGGGGAATGGGCAGTGACCAGGCCTTAGTCAAGGGGGCAGTCCTAGCGTCTGACGCATTCTTCCCCTTTGCCGATGGCATTGAAGCAGCAGCTGAAGCTGGTGCAACTTCAATCATCCAGCCCGGCGGGGCCATGCGCGATGAAGATGTGATCCGCGCCGCTGACGCCGCTGGCCTTGCGATGGTGATGACGGGTATTCGCCACTTCCGGCATTGATCTGGTTTGACCTATCCGCGCAGATTGAATAGCGTCTCCTGATGGATGGTCAACTCGCCTATTTCGCTCAACAGGTGTTAAACGCCCTTCAACTGGCAAGTTTTTATGTGCCGCTGGCCTTGGCATTTGCATTGATTCAGGCAATCACCAAGCGTGTGTTCTTATCCTTCGGCGATATAACCATGTTTGGCTCATTCGCAGCGGTCTATATGTGCTTTACCACGTTGCTGCGCGGAAATGATGACCTCGTTTCTAGCCTTACAGGGTTGGTGGCTGCGCTGCTTTGTGCAGGAGCTTTGGGGCTGGTGATCGCACGGTTTGTTTTCAAGCCTTTAATGAGCACATCAGCACAAGCATTTATGATTACTTCTGTGGGCCTCTCCATCATGTTGCAAGAGGTGATGCGCCTGCAAAGTGGAGGCCGCGACATCTGGATTCCGCCGCTGTTTCAGGGCCTCAAACTGATCATTTCGCAGAGTGCCAATCTCTCTATCACTCTTATCAATGTATTTTCAGTTCTGGTTTCAGTGACAGTGGTCACGCTGGTCGCTTTCATTCTCATCTCCTCACGCTTTGGCCGAAACTGGCGCGCCTGTGCGCAAGAGATAGCATTGGCAAGGCTTTGTGGGGTAAACACCGCCGCCGTCATTGAGCAAAGCTTTATGCTGGGTTCGGCCCTGTCGGCAACTTCAGGCTGGATTGCAGCCGTGGTTTATGGTGGCACCAGCTTTTCATCTGGAATGATGTTGGGTTTTAAGGCCATGTTTGCTGCTGTAATCGGTGGTTTCAGTTCAGTGCGTGGTGCCGTTCTGGGGGCGTTGTCTTTAGCGGGACTTGAAGTTGTCTGGTCAGCGTTTTTTGGAAGCACCTACCGCGATGTTGGCGTTTTTGCCATCATCATTTGTATTTTATTGCTACGCCCAGAAGGTTTGGCAGGCTTGAGTGCCCAACGCGAAAGCGAGCTACGATGAAAATAGTCAAACTTTGTTATTGCGCACTGATGCTGGCCACACTCATCGGGTGCGGAACTGGCGTATCGCCCCATTACATCAAATTTGCGGGCG
>JAGWUY010000171.1 GCA_028868255.1 Alphaproteobacteria bacterium
CGCCGATTACTGTCAATTTGCGGGCGTCAGTCTTGGCCGAGGCTGGCACAAAGACGGGGCAGCCGGGGCGGGCCAAAATGCAGTTCAGGAAAATCTCGTGCTGCAGCACTTCGGGGAATGGGCCGCCGGATGCCGTTTCAGCCATATCCCATTTCGTCGTGGCGACATCCATGGCGGCGCAAAGATCCGCAGCGCCTGTGCCGACGCGGCCCAGCGCGCCGATGATCAAGGCTGATGGACGCGCGCCTGTGCCTGCCACATCCTTGGCGAGCTCGGCCAGCAGCGCCGCCTTGCTGTTATATTTGTGAACGGGGCCTTGAATGCGGCCCTGCTGTTGCGCGGCCCAGCATTTGAGCGCAATTGCCGCACCAGCAAAGCCTGCCCAATAGCCAAAGGCGGCCACGCGGCGGCCTTTCTCGTCGACCAGATATTCCAGGTCATACAGGGTGCCACTGCCAGTCTTGAAGCGCTTCAGCAACACCTGCCCTGCGGGTTGGCCTTTATAGGCATGGCCAAACATGATGTGGCGGTGGGTGAGTGGTGTGCCGTCTTCCGGCAATTCCTTTAAGCCAAAGATGATCGCATCAGCAGGCGCCGTGGGCCAGAAATTTTCAGGCGCGATGGCGCAGCCTGCGGCCTTATAGCCATCAATGGGAATGGCGCGCACGGAACTTGCTTCCACTGTTACCTTGATGCCCGCCTTGATCAGCGCCGCTGCGCCCTCCGGTGTCAGGCCCACGCGTTCTTCATGGGCGCGCTGTTCGGCGCGAACCCAGAGATGGGGTGTTGTTGGGTCGGGCAATGTAAATCTCCGGGCGATATTTGGCGTAAATGCCGATCTTAGATCATACCAATACGTCATGCCCGCGAAAGCGGGCATCTGTGTTTGCGACACGGTAACGCAGATTCCCGCTTTACGCAGGAATGACGGACTCTTTAAATACCGTTGGGGAAGCCTTGGGTTTCCACGGTGTAGCCTGCGGCGGTCATCACGCGCATGAGTTCCTTGTGGCCCACTTGCGCCATTTTGAGCGGCGGGTTTTTCTTGGGGTCTTGTTCGGCTTCCACCACGAACCAGCCTTCATAGCCATGGCCGGCGAATTTATTGACGATGTGGCCAAAATCCAATGAGCCATCGCCCGGCACGGTGAAGGCGCCCATTTCCACGGCATCCAGGAATGAATGCTTGTTCCAATCTAGGAAGCTCAACACACTGTCACGCACATCCTTGGTGTGAACGTGGTTGATGCGCTTGTGGTGCTTGTCAATGGCGCGCAGCACATCACCCTTGGCAAAGGCCAAGTGGCCTGCATCCAGCAGCAAGGGAATGCCCTCGCCAGAGTTGTTCATAAAAGAATCCAATTCATGCTCAAACTGCACAACAGCGCCCATGTGGTGGTGATAGCTGAGCGGCATGCCCTGCTCGGCGCACCATTCGCCAAATTGCGTCATGCGCTTGGCGTAGGCCTTCATTTCGCTGTCATCGAGCACTGCCTTTTTGGCCAATGGCTTGGACTTGTCGCCCTGAATAGACAGCCCCACTTCGCCATACACGATGCACGGGGCATTCACGGCCTTGAACAGCTCGATCATCGGGGCGATGCGGTCTTTGTTCTTGGACAGATCTTCATGGGTGAGCGTGCCGGAAAACCAACCGCCGCAGAGAGTGACGTCAGCCGCCTTCAAAATCGGCAACATTTCCTTGGGGTCTTCCGGAAAGCGGCGGCCCTTTTCCATGCCCGTGAAGCCTGCGGAGCGTGATTGGCGTAAACATTCCTCGAGCGACACATCATCGCTTAATTCCGCGAGATCATCGTTCCACCATGCAATGGGGGACATGCCAAGTTTTGCTTTCATTGCGGGCTCCTCAAAGGTTTTGATTTGCGCGCTGTATATGAGTTTGGCCACAGCTGCGCAAATGCAGATCAGGGGTTTGATCTGATTACATCAAAATGTTTCATGCCCTTCTTCCTCCCCCTTGTGGGGAGGGAAACGAGGCTATATCCCCAACAACTTCCGGTTCGCCGCCTTATCCGCATCCGCCTTGGCGAAGTCATCAAAGGCGCGGTCGGACACTTTGATGATGTGCTGGGCAATGAATTCTGCGCCTTCGCGTGCGCCGTCTTCTGAATTCTTGATGCAGCATTCCCATTCCAAAACAGCCCAACCATCAAAATCATAACCCGTGAGCTTGGCGAAAATGGCAGCAAAATCCACCTGCCCATCGCCCACAGAGCGGAAGCGCCCTGCCCGCTTCAACCAAGGTTGGAAGCCGCCATAAACGCCCGTTTTGCCGTTGTAGAGGAACTCAGCATCCTTCACATGGAACATTTTTATGCGGTCATGGTAGTGATCAATGTAGGCCAGATAGTCCAGCTGCTGTAACACAAAGTGGCTGGGGTCATACATGATGTTGCAGCGCTTGTGGCCCTTCAGTTTGTCGAGGAACATCTCAAAGGTTAGGCCATCATGCAGGTCTTCTGACGGGTGGATTTCATAGCAGAGATCAACACCGGCAGCGTCATAGGCATTCAAAATCGGCAGCCAGCGCTTGGCCAATTCGTTGAAGCCTTCATCGATCAGGCCTTCGGGCCATTGCGGGAACGGATAGATATAGGGCCAGAGCAGTGAGCCTGAAAATGTGACGGAGCGATCAAGGCCAAAACGCTCAGAGGCTTTGGCGGCCAGCAGCAACTGATCAACCGCCCATTCTTGGCGCTCTTTCAATTTGCCGCGCACCTCTGGCGGCGCAAAGGCATCAGAAAGGGTATTGTAAGCGGGGTTTACGGCCACAAGCTGGCCTTGCAGGTGGGTGGAAAGTTCCGTCACCACCAAGCCTTTTTCTGCCAGCTTGCCCTTATATTCATCGACATAGGTTTGGCTTGACGCTGCCTTTTTCAGATCAATGCAGCGGCCATCCCATGTGGGGATTTGAACGCCCTTAAAGCCCTTATCTGCGGCCCAACTGGCCAGCCCATCAATCGCATTAAAGGGTGCTGCATCGCCTGCAAATTGCGCTAGAAAAACGCCGGGGCCTTTAATGGTTTTCATCCGCAAAATCTCCTGTCAGTTGCGCATGGCACCCGGGCCGGGAATTGCTCCGGGCGGGCATTTGCCGGCAATGATCATGCCCAAGACTTCGTCATGGTCAACATCTTTTGTGCTGGCAGTGCCCACCACTTTGCCGTTTTTCATAACAACAATGCGGTCAGCCAGATCAAATACGTCATGCAAATCATGGCTGATCAAGAAAATTCCAATGCCTTCAGCCTTGAGCTGTTTGATCAGTTCACCTACCTGTGCTGTTTCCTGCGGGCCCAAAGCTGCTGTTGGTTCATCCATAATCAAAATGCGCGCATTAAAGTGGATGGCGCGTGCAATGGCCACAGATTGGCGCTGGCCGCCAGACAGTTTGATCACCGGTTCCTTGAAGCGGCGGAAATTCGGATTCAGGCGGTACATCACTTTGCGGCATTCGGCTTCCATAGCTGCATCATCCAACGTGCCGAAAGGCGTGCGCAATTCGCGGCCGAGATAGAGATTGGCGGCGGCATCCACATTGTCGGCCAATGCCAGCGTTTGGTAGATGGTTTCAATGCCATGGGCCTTTGCATCGCGTGGGTTGTTAATTGCCACTTCCTTGCCTTCAACTTCAATTGTGCCCGCATCGCGCTTGTAAGCGCCAGATAGCACTTTGATCAAAGTGGATTTGCCAGCACCATTGTGACCAAGCAGCCCCACCACTTCGCCGGGGTACAGATTAATCGAGGCATGATCTACGGCCTTGATGCCGCCAAAGGCAATCGAGACGTCTTTCATTTCTACCAATGGGGTTCCGCGCGCGGGCATGAAGGGCCTGGCCGCTGCAACACCGGCGGGGGTTTCATGGGTTTCGATAATCGCAGCTGATACCGGCTTTGGGGCGGGCTTTGATTTTATTTCCTTGGCCACAGGTTTTGCTGCTGGTTTTGCAGGGGCTTTTTTCACTGTTTTTTTTGCAGATTTTTTTGCCATGTTTGCCTCCTGCTTATTTCACGTTGCGACGATAGATTTGGTCAAGGAACACCGCCAAAACCAACACGCCGCCCACCACCATATTCTGAAATGCGGCTGGCAAATTGAGCAAAGACATGCCAGAAACAATAGACTGCATCATCAGCGCTCCAATCATGGCGCCATAAATCGTGCCGACACCGCCTGCCAGCGAAGTGCCGCCAATTACCGTTGCCGCGATCACGTAAAGCTCATTGGTTGCACCGAGCGCGTTGGTTGCCGCATTGAGGCGGGCCGAAGAAATGACTGACGAAACACCCACCAGCATGCCCATCAAGGCAAAAACTTTGACAGTCAGCCATTTGGTGTTGATGCCTGCCAATTCAGCAGCTTCGGGGTTGCCGCCTGTAGCGTAAACATAGCGGCCAAAGCGTGTGCGTGTAGCAAAAAAAGTCATGCCCAAACATACTGCAATTGCGATCAGCGCAGGCAATGAATAGCCAGTATAATATATCAATCCTGTTGTACAATGCACCACTTGATTGCCAGCATCTCCCCCCATGCAGATAGCTGCACCATCAGCATTTTCAACGCCTGGCGGAATGACAATTTTGTGGGCTGTGGCGTAGTCTTCGATCACGCCCTGAGGCCACGGATAGGCGTTCATCACCCAAGTTGTGCCCAAAACAGCCACGCCTGCAACAGCAGAAAGAAAATATTCAGCCCAGAGCGGGCGCAACGGAAAGTTAAATTTCACGCGCTGCCTGCGCCCGTTGATGATGGCAAAAACGATGGCAAGGCACACAGCAATAGCCAAAAGCCAGCTCCAGAACGGGCCAAGCCAACTCTTATAAACGCCACCTCCGAAAACCTCGAACCTTGTGTCCATCGGGGCCACGGTTTCCCCCTTCGCCAAAAGGAACGCTATGCCGCTATACGCGATCAAGCCGCCCAAGGTGACAATGAAGGCCGGGATTTTTGCGTAGGCGGTGAGAAAACCATTGAATGCACCAATCAATGCCCCCAGCACCAGACAGGCCAAGACACCCAGCACCCATATGGCCGGATGGCCCAAGCCCAAGACAGGTGGCAACTGAAAAACTTGCAAAACGGCAGTACCGACAGCGATTAGACTGAGCATTGAGCCCACTGAAAGGTCAATCTGGCGCATTACAATAAGCAGCACCATGCCGGTTGACATGACTGCGATGGACGAGGTTTGCACTAACAAAGTCCATAAATTTCGGGGCGTCAAAAATGCGCCGCCCAAAAGGCCTGTATCTGGCGAAAGTAGGCCACTCCACACATCAAAAATGCCCCAGATCAGAAACAGGGCTGCAATCATCCCCAGAATGCGCGCATCAATCTCAGTGGC
>JAGWUY010000172.1 GCA_028868255.1 Alphaproteobacteria bacterium
GTAAGCACCCTGTGGGTTATGATGTCGCCTTTGGCGAACTCAATCTCCATTGCGAGGCCGCAGACATTGTTTCGCTGCTCACCTTTCTGCGCGATGACGCTGAATGCCGCTTTGTGTGTTTCACCGATATTTCGGGCGCGGACTATCCAGAACGCGAAAAGCGCTTTGACGTGGTTTATCACTTGCTCAGCCCCTACAAAAACACCCGCATCCGCGTGAAGGTGCAGGCCGATGAAGACACGCAAGTGCCATCCGCAACGCCTGTTTTTCCAGCTGCCGATTGGTATGAACGCGAAGCCTATGACCTTTATGGCATTCTGTTCTCAGGCCACCCTGATCTGCGCCGCATTTTGACCGATTATGGCTTCTCCGGCCACCCATTGCGCAAGGACTTCCCAGTTACGGGTTATGTTGAAGTGCGCTATGATAATGAAGCCAAGCGCGTGGTCTATGAACCTGTGAAACTGGTTCAGGAAATGCGCCAATTTGATTATTTGTCGCCATGGGAAGGTGGAGAATACAGTCTTCCCGGTGACGAGAAGGCGAAGCAATAATGAGCCAAACCTCCACCCGTAATTTCTCGCTCAACTTCGGCCCCGCGCATCCTGCGGCGCATGGTGTTTTGCGTTTGATCCTTGATCTGGACGGCGAAATCGTTACCCGTGTCGATCCACATATCGGCCTTTTGCACCGCGGCACTGAAAAGCTGATCGAGCAGAAAACCTATCTTCAGGCCGTGCCCTATTTTGATCGGCTTGATTATATGTCGCCCATGAATCAGGAGCATGCTTATGCTCTGGCTGTTGAAAAGCTACTCGGCATCACCGTGCCCAAGCGCGGCCAATTGATCCGTGTGCTCTATGCCGAAATGGGCCGCCTCCGCTCGCATTATTTGAACGTGACGGCGCAGGCCATGGACGTGGGCGCCATCACCCCCTTCACCTGGGGCTTGGAAGCACAGGAAAAGACCTATGTGTTCTATGAACGCGCATCGGGTGGGCGCATGCACGCCGCCTATTTCCGCCCCGGTGGTGTGCACCAGGATATTCCCCAGCAGCTGGTGGATGATATTGGCCACTTCGCCAACACTCATGCCAAAGCCTTGGATGATGTGGAAACACTGCTCACCGAGAACCGCATTTTCAAGCAGCGCAACGTGGATATTGGCGTTGTGTCGCTTGACGAATGTTTTGCCAATGGCTTCTCTGGCGTGATGGTGCGTGGCTCTGGCGCAGCGTGGGATTTGCGCAAGAGCCAGCCCTATGAATGCTATAGCGAACTCGATTTCAAAGTTCCCGTGGGTAAGAATGGCGATTGCTATGACCGTTATGTGATCCGCCTTTTGGAAATGCGGGAATCGCTGAAGCTGATGCAGCAATGCGTGGAAAAGCTTTCAAGCGCTGAAGGGCAGGGGCCAGTGTCATCCTTGGATGGCAAAGTTGTTCCACCCAAGCGTGGTGACATGAAACGCTCCATGGAAGCGCTGATCCACCACTTCAAACTTTACACGGAAGGCTACAAAGTTCCCGCTGGTGAAGTTTATGCTGCGGTCGAAGCGCCCAAGGGCGAATTTGGCGTTTATCTGGTGAGCGATGGCACCAACAAGCCTTATCGCTGCAAGCTGCGCGCGCCCGGTTTTGCCCATCTTCAGGCCATGGATTTCATGTGCAAAGGCCACCAGCTGGCCGACGTATCAGCCATTCTGGGCTCGATTGATATTGTGTTTGGTGAGGTTGATCGCTGATGTCCGTCCGTCGTTTAGACCCCGTTCAGCCCACAGCGCCTTTCAAGTTCAACGCTGAAAATGCAGCCTGGGCCAAAAAGACCATTGCGCAATATCCCGCTGGCAAGCAGGCCTCGGCTGTGATTGCCTTGTTGTGGCGCGCGCAAGAGCAGAATGAAGGCTGGGTGTCGCGCCCCGTAATGGAATATATTGGCGACATGCTGAGCATGGCGTTCATTCGTGTTTATGAAATCGCCACATTCTACTCCATGTTCCAACTCTCGCCCGTGGGCAAAAAGGCACATATTCAAGTGTGCGGCACAACGCCTTGCATGCTGCGCGGTGCGGAAGATTTGAAGAAGGTCTGTCAGCGCAAAATTCACAATGACCCGCACCACCTCAATGCTGATGGCAGCTTAAGCTGGGAAGAAGTGGAATGCCTCGGCGCCTGCGTGAACGCGCCCATGGTGCAAGTGTGGAAAGACACTTACGAGGATTTGACTCCGGCTTCGTTTGAAAAGCTGATTGATGATCTGGCTGCTGGCCGCGCCGTGAAGCCAGGCCCGCAGATTGATCGCCAGCACTCCATGGCCTTTGGTGGTGCTACAGCACTGACTGACAAATCATTGTATTCCAAGCAGCGCACCTTCACCCGCGTTGAAGCCCCACCACCTCCGCCGCCAGCGGCTCCCACAGCTGCTGCGCCTGCACCTGTTGCAGCGCCCGTGGTAGCCGCCGTTGCTGCACCAGCCAACGCCCCGGTGATTTCGCGCGTGGCCAAGGTTGAAACCACACCTGCGAAAGCAGCCCCAGTCAAGAAGGCAGCCCCCGCCGCAAAGCCTGCCGCCGCTGGCCCTGAGCTTTTGAAAAAGCCGCGCACGGGCAGCAAGGCTGATGATTTGAAACTGATCTGGGGCGTTGGCCCTGCTTTTGAAAAGCTACTCAACAAAGTGGGCATTTGGCATTTTGATCAGATCGCGTCATGGAACGCGGCGGACATCAAGCATGTTGACGCTCTGCTCAAAGGCTTCCACGGCCGCATCGCCCGCGATGAATGGGTGAAGCAAGCCAAGAAGCTTAGCCGGGGTTGGCGCCCCGAAAATTCAATCGGCGATAAGCCAGGGAAAAAATGATGATGGCTAATTTCATTTCATCCCTCACCCTGAGGTGCATTGCGGCAAGCAATGCCTCGAAGGGTCAACCGTGCCATGCTTCGAGGCTCACTTCGTTCGCACCTCAGCATGAGGGAATTTTGTAATGCTTGCTGACAAAGACCGCATTTTCACCAACCTCTACGGCCTGCATGATTGGGGCCTGGCGGGTGCGCGCCAACGCGGCGCGTGGGTGGACACCAAATCCTTCATCGACAAGGGCCGCGATTGGCTGGTGAATGAAATCAAAGCTTCAGGCCTGCGTGGCCGTGGCGGCGCTGGTTTTCCCACTGGTTTGAAGTGGAGCTTCATGCCCAAAGTGGTCGGCGAGCGCCCGCATTATCTGGTGGTGAACGCTGACGAGTCCGAACCCGGCACCTGCAAAGACCGTGAGATCATGCGCCACGACCCGCATTTGCTGGTCGAAGGCTGCCTGATTGCTGGCGCGGCCATGGCCTGTTCGGCGGCTTATATTTACGTGCGCGGCGAATACATTCGTGAGCGGGAACATTTGCAAGCCGCCATTGACCAAGCCTATGAAGCCAAGCTGATCGGCAAGGGCAACATCAATGGCTGGGACATGGATGTCTATGTGGCCCATGGTGCGGGCGCCTATATTTGCGGTGAAGAAACTGCGATGCTGGAAAGCCTGGAAGGCAAGAAGGGCCAGCCACGTATGAAGCCGCCATTCCCGGCCAACGTCGGCCTCTATGGAGCACCGACCACAGTGAACAATGTGGAATCAATCGCCGTCACCGGAACAATTCTGCGCCGGGGTGCAACGTGGTTTAACTCAATGGGCCGCCCCAACAATGTGGGCACGAAACTGTTCTGCATTTCCGGCCATGTGAACACGCCCTGCAACGTCGAAGAAGAATTGGGTGTGACCTTCCGTGAACTGATCGACAAGCACGCAGGCGGCATTCGCGGCGGCTGGGATAATCTTCTGGCGGTAATCCCCGGCGGCTCATCCGTGCGCATGGTGCCTGCTGAACAAATCATCGACACGCCAATGGATTTTGACTCGCTCTCCAAGTTGCGTTCCGGCCTCGGCACCGCCGCTGTGATCGTGATGGATAAATCAACCGATTTGATACGCGCTATCGCAAGGCTTGCTGCGTTCTATAAGCATGAGTCCTGCGGCCAGTGCACGCCATGCCGCGAAGGCACAGGCTGGATGATGCGCGTGATGGACCGCATGGTCGAAGGCCGCGCCGAAAAGCGCGAGATCGATATGCTGCTGGATGTGTCCAAGCAGATAGAAGGCCACACCATTTGTGCATTGGGTGATGCTGCGGCTTGGCCCATCCAAGGCCTGATCACCCATTTCCGCCCCGTGATCGAAGCCCGCATTGACGCTTATACATATCGTTCAACGTCTGACGGCGCAGTCCGTCACGCAGCCGAGTAACACCATGCCAAAGATCAAAATTGACGGCGTAGAAATTGAAGTCGAAAACGGCCTGTCGCTGTTGCAGGCTTGCGAGCAGGCAGGCGCCGAAGTGCCACGCTTCTGCTTCCATGAGCGCCTGTCGATTGCGGGCAACTGCCGCATGTGTCTGGTTGAAGTGAAGGGCGGCCCGCCAAAGCCAACCGCGTCTTGCGCCATGTCAGTGAATGATTTGCGCCCCGGCCCGAATGGGGAACCACCAGAGGTGTTCACCACCACGCCCATGGTGAAAAAGGCCCGCGAAGGCGTGATGGAATTTCTGCTGATCAACCACCCGCTGGATTGCCCGATTTGCGATCAGGGCGGCGAGTGCGATTTGCAAGATCAGGCCATGGCTTATGGCATTGATAAAAACCGGTTCCACGAAGACAAGCGTGCGGTTGAAAACAAATATCTAGGCCCGCTGGTCAAAACCGAAATGACGCGTTGCATCAAATGCACGCGCTGTGTGCGCTTCACCACCGAGGTTGCAGGAATTGAAGAAATGGGCGCCACAGGCCGCGGCGAAGATGTGGAAATCACCACCTATCTCGACAAGGCGATCACATCCGAGCTGCAAGGCAACATCATTGATCTGTGCCCGGTGGGCGCTTTGACGTCTCTGCCTTATGAATTCAAGGCGCGGCCCTGGGAGTTGCGCAAGACTGAAACCATCGACGTGATGGATGCAGTAGGCTCCAACATCCGTGTGGATGCGCGCGGCCGCGAAGTGATGCGCATTCTGCCGCGCACCCATGAAGATGTGAACGAAGAATGGATTTCAGATAAAACCCGCTTTGTGTGGGATGGCCTGAAGCGCCAGCGTTTGGATCAGCCTTTTGTGCGTGACATCGGCAAGCTGCGCCCTGCAACTTGGGAAGAGGCCTTCAGCCGTATCGCTGCCAAAGTGAAAGCCACAACGCCAGACAAGATCGGAATTTTGGTGGGTGATCTGGTTTCCGCTGAAGAAGCTTTCTCGCTGAAAACTTTAGCGATGAGCCTGAAAATCAACAACATTGATTGCCGCCAGGACGGCACACCACTGGGCGAA
>JAGWUY010000173.1 GCA_028868255.1 Alphaproteobacteria bacterium
TGTTTGGGCTTACCTGGTTGCTTGGCGTGATGTTTATTGGCGTGTGGCTGGCCTTTGCTTTCCTGTTCAAATACTCTTCTGCATCCGCCCTGCTCGCCTCGGCCATTACACCCGTAATTGCCTATGCGATTGGCCGCAATGATTTGTTGTGGCCGACAATTGCGTTGGCATTGATCATTGGAATCACCCACCGTGCTAATATTCAGCGGCTGTTGGCCGGCACAGAATCCAAAATAAATCTGAGTGGTAAAAAGTGACAACCAAGCAATTGCTCTCCGATGAAGAGCGATTGAACTGGCTGCGCCTGAGCCAGACGGAAAATGTTGGGCCTGCAACCTTTCAAAGCCTGTTGGCGATTTATCGTACAGCCACGGCAGCAATAGAAGCACTACCCTCACTTTCTGTGAAAGGGGGCCGCCGCAAGCCGCTTGCCGTTTTGCCCAAGCAAATTGCGGAAGAGATGTTTGTGCGGGCTGCCTTTCTACAGGCACAGTTTGTGGTTGCGGGCGAAGCCGGTTACCCACCAGACTTAGTTCATATTCCGCAAGCGCCTGTAATACTATGTGTGCGCGGCAACCTAGAATTGGCGAAGCAAAAATCTGTAGGTGTCGTTGGTGCGCGCAATGCCTCGGCTCTCGGCCTGAAGTTGACACGTCAGTTAGCGCGCGGCCTTGTGGACGCTGGATTTACTGTTGTCTCTGGCCTGGCGCGGGGCATAGATACGGCAGCGCATGAAGCAGCTATGGCAAAGAACACGATCGCCGTTCTGGCAGGCGGGCTAGATTATTTCTACCCACCTGAAAACGAGGCGTTGCAACGCGCCATAGCTGAATATGGCTTATTAGTCAGTGAAATGCCGCCCGGCACTGTGCCCAAGTCTGAATATTTTCCACGCCGAAACCGAATTATTTCCGGCATGTCCAAGGCCATCATCATCGTCGAAGCCGCCATGCGCTCAGGCTCTCTCATCACTGCGCGTTTTGCAGCTGAGCAAGGCCGTGAGGTGTTTGCAGTGCCAGGATCGCCACTCGACCCACGATGTGAAGGTACCAATAAACTGATCCGTGATGGGGCCAATATTCTGACTTCGCTCGACGATGTTCTCGAAGCCTTGGAAGCGCCCCTTATGTTGCAGCAAGGCATGTTACTTGAACCTGCGGCCAAACATGAAACTATCCGTTCTGACATTGCAACTGCTGATCGGAATCGGATCATGGAATTGTTGTCGCCTTCACCAATTGAAATTGATGATCTGATCCGTGAAAGCCATCTTCCGTCTCACCATGTTACGACGATATTGCTTGAACTAGAATTGGCAGGGCGAGCGATGCGCCACGCGGGGGGAAGAGTTTCGTCTGTGGCATGAAGTTTATTGGCAACAATCCACGCCTGAATTTAATCTGATAAACGCTTGTTTCATAGACTTGCCATTTTCTTAAGTAGCGATAGAAAGTGTCTGCGGGGGTAATTTAGCAAGGAAAAATCATGAAGCGATATGCACTCGTCGCCCTGCTCTTGTCACCTGTCATCATCTCGGGTGAAGCAACAGCGGCCACCAAACAAAAACTAACGGACGCTGAAAAAAAAGCCATGTATCAAGAGGCTGTCAAAGCATGCCGCAAAGAATGGGGCGCGCGCTATGATAGCGTTGAAGTGAACTATGATGCGGGAAAATATTATTGCAATTATACCCAAGACTAGGTTTTTGAGATCACTCGATAAGTAGATTAGTCCACCTCGTCTTCGGCAACGACCCATTTTTCCTTGAGGGCTGCATCTTTCCATTCATGGAATGCGGGCGTTGCCAAAACGGCGTTCACATAGTGCTGCGTGTCTTGTGCAATTTTGATGTCATACGTTTCGAGCCGCGTTGCCACGGGAGCAAACATGGCATCTGCAATGCCGAATTTCCCGAACAAGAATGGCCCGCCCTTGCCATGCTCTTTTCGGCATTCGCGCCACAGGCTTTCAATGCGCGCCACATCAGCCTTCACAGCATCGCTCATCGGCACAGCGCGGATGGGCCGTCGCAAATTCATCGGGCACGCAGTGCGCAGATTTTTGAAGCCTGAGTGCATTTCAGCGCAAGCGGAACGGGCCATGGCACGGGCAGCTTTGGTTTTTGGCCAAAGGTTGCGGTCAGGCCAAGTTTCAGCCAGATATTCCATAATGGCCAGACTATCCCAAACCGTAATTTTGCTATGTACCAGAACAGGCACCAATTCGGCTTTGGAAAAGGCTCTTATTTTTTTTGAGAAAGCAGGGTTGCCGATGGGTTGGTCAAAAGGAACCAGCTTTTCATCAAAGTCAATCGCTGCCATGGCCAACGCCATGAAGGGCCGCAATGACCAAGATGAATAATTCTTGTTACCAACGACGAGCAATGGTTTTGCCATGTGAGTTCTCCTGCCCCAGCAATTACATGGATTTGGGCAGATAGCGCCAGACTAAAATGGCAAGAAACACCAAACACACGCCCAAAATGATAAACACAATGGATACATCAAAAAAGGAAAGTGCAAAAGCAAACACGAATCCGGGGATGAGTTCCGAAAAATCGATGAAGGTGCGGTAAACGGCTGTCATGCGTTGACGCTCTGAGGGGCGAACCGCGCGCAGATACGGAATGCCGCCCACACCGTCAACACCTGATGCAAAAAGAGCCGCAAGTAACAACAACCCTGCAACCACCAAGGGCGCTTGCACACCAAACAGCCCAGCCAAGATGGTGCTGCCCGCAACCACGGCAAAGCAAAGCGTGATAACTACCCTTACGCCAAAACGCTGTGCCAATGCGCCAAAGCCGAACGTGGACAACAAGAAAAACTGGCTGATAGAAATTACCAAGCCACCCGAAAATTTGCTCATGCCCCCTTCAATCATCAACAGTGGGCCATAGGTAAAAAATGTCGCCCAGAAGCAAGACCTGCCAAACGCAATAGCCCAA
Source organism: Alphaproteobacteria bacterium (assembly GCA_028868255.1). Taxonomy (GTDB): domain Bacteria; phylum Pseudomonadota; class Alphaproteobacteria; order Rhizobiales; family Aestuariivirgaceae; genus Aestuariivirga. Next base: position 2,948 of record JAGWUY010000173.1, read on the forward strand.
GCAAGCCGCAGACGTGGCTGCTCCACAAAGCGCACAGCATTGGCCAAAGGATTGAATGGCGCCAATGTTCCTGATGGCATGGTGCTGGTTTCGTGCAAGCGCAAAAACCAGAACACGATTAACACCAAAACACCCACCGCCATAGCCGCCAGCTGCGGGTAAACCGGCCCATAGTGTGAATAGAGCCACACACCTGTTACAGGCCCCGACACCCAAGCCAATGTCGAAACCGCAAGACGCAAGGGTTCTGATCTGGTTAGCTCGGACTTCTTGATGTGATCCATGATGTAAAGCTGCAAAGTGACATTCATAATGGACGCTCCCGCATTACGCAGGATCACACCCAACACTTGGCCGCCGATCGTAAAGCTGGCCAAAGCAATGCTGCCGCCAATTAACATTAGCCCACCAAGAGTATAGGCATAGCGTCTGCGCAAATGGCCGAACAGATAGGGCATGCAGAGCGTGAGCATCAGAACTGTAAAAGACGCAGCGATGCCCAATATGCTGACCGCGCGGGTGGAACCCAGCAAATCATAGGCCTGAATTGACAAGACACCGGAATTAAAAGCCCGCACCAAAGATTCCAACAAGAATAACAATCCAAATGTGGCGGCACCTGCCCGCCTCAATCCTTGGGGTGGAATCATTTCATCGTGAATTGCGCTCATTTTAATACTGTGCAGCGCCTTCTACTGGGTTTACAAGCCCCAGCTATGGACAATCATTCTCACCAACACTTGGGTAACGTGGAAAAGCAGCGCGTGGCGCTGATTTCGATGTTGGCCAGCGCATGCATCGCTTTGATCAAAATGGCGGCGGCAGTGGTAACGGGTTCGCTGGGTATTTTATCAGAGGCCATTCACGCCTTGATTGACCTCGGGGCAACGATTGTAACAGTCTTGGCGGTGCGCTGGTCAAGCCGCCCGGCAGACGATAATCACCAATTTGGCCATGAAAAGATTGAGAGTGTCGCGGCACTTCTGGAAACTGTTTTGCTGTTTGGTACAGCGCTATTCATTGCCTACAAAGCGGTGATGCGCCTCATCACCCCGCATGAACCATTGACTATTGAATGGTGGGCCTATGGTATTATGTTGGTTTCGATTGCCATTGATCTCAATCGGTCGCGTGCCTTGCGCAAAGCAGCCAAGCAGACCCAGAGCGATGCGCTGAAAGCAGACGCACTGCATTTTGAATCCGATATGTGGGGTTCAGCCGCGGTTTTACTAGGACTTTTGGGGGTAAGCCTAGGTTATCAATGGGCGGATTCACTGGCAGCCCTTATCGTATCTGGCTATATTGCCTACATCGCTTGGGAATTGGGCAGCGGAACATTGAACACATTACTCGATGCAGCACCCGATGGCGTTTCGTCCTTCATAAATGACATCGTAGAAAAACAGGATGGTGCGCTTTCACTCAACCAACTGCGCGTGCGCCCTGCAGGATCGCGCCTCTTCGTGAACATGGATGTGAATGTGCCACGGCTCTTGGGATCAGAAGCGGTAGAAACCCTGAAGAGAAAATTAGTGCAATCCATTCACGCCAAGCACCCCAATGCTGACATTGCGATCAGCACCAATCCCGTTGCACTGGACAACGAAACGGCTTTCGAAAAGATTGGGTTAATCGCCAACCAACGCGGGCTTTCCATCCATCACATCACCGTTCAGCAAATCCAAGGGCGCATGGCTGCCAGTTTTGACCTTGAAGTTGAGGGATCAACAAACCTTGCTGAAGCACACCGTGTGGCGACAGAACTGGAAGATGCCATTCGCAATGGTTTGGGTGGCGATGTTGAGGTTGAAAGCCACATTGAGCCGCAACCCGCACGCCTCATGCTGGGTGAGTTGGCAACTCCTGCCTTGACCAAAAAAGTTGAAGCAGCTTTAAAAGCCCTTGCCCGCACGGAGAAGACGCTGAGTGATTTGCACAACATACGCGTGCGCGAGATGGGCAACGGGCTTTATGTGCATTATCATTGCAGATTTGCACCTGAAGCCAGAATAGATGCCGTACATTCTTCTGTAGACCGCATTGAAAATGCGCTGACCGATAAGATCAAAACAATTATCAGAGTGGTAGCTCATGCCGAACCTCTGGGCGAGGCCCGGCATAAGCTTTGAACGAACGCAAAAACTAACCAGTGGACGCCAAACTCAATTCACGCAGTTTCTCAATCTCGCCTGGAGGAATTTCGACATGATTGGCCACTGAAAAAGCTTCGTAAAAACTGGCCTCCAACAGGCTCTGGAGAGTTTGAAGGTCATAGGCTTTGGCCATTCCACGCAGCTCTAACACCATGTCTGCAACATATTGAGCCGTCTCACGTCTTGCACTGTCCGCCTTTGGCGAGTTCG
>JAGWUY010000174.1 GCA_028868255.1 Alphaproteobacteria bacterium
TATCCATGGCCACATCTTAACCTTTCAAAACAGCAATCATATTTTTTCAACTATGCCCTTGTGAACCATTCGACAAGCCCCCAAATCTATGTCATCATTCTGTTGCAGGATGATGTATCGCCTGTGCCTAGGTTCCCACCCTGATTCGGAGAATGGAATGAGCCTGAAAAACCACCTTGATGAGCTAATCGGCAAGCATCAATCTTTGGAAAAAGAGCTGAAAGATGCAATGGCCCACCCTGCATCAACCGATGCGCAAATCGCTGAAATTAAGCGGCGAAAATTGAAAATCAAAGATGAAATTATGCGTCTTGAGCGCGAAGTCAATCGGGCTGCTTAAAGCTTCACTTTGGGCTCGATAAGATCCCAAAGATTGCCATAAAGATCCTGAAAAACCGCCACGATGCCATAGGCTTCGTGGCGCGGGGCTTCATTAAAGATCACGCCTGCTGCCACCATGCGGGCGTGGTCATTGCCAAAATTTAAGCTGTGCAGGAAGTAAGCAACGCGACCCCCTGCGGCCTTTCCCACATGCGCCAATTGTTCTGCACTGGCAGCTTTAGCCAAGAGAAAATTGCTGGACATTGATTTGCGAGCCCCCATCAAGACCCAGCGCTTGCCGCCGCCCAAATCCGTGTCTTCCAAGAGTTCAAAATTTAGCACCCGCTGAAACCAAGCGATGGCTTCATCATAGTCGCGCACCAGAAACGTGACGGCAGCAAGACGGGTCATTCAGCGGTTTTTTCTTTATTGGATGTCATGGCAAACAGCACCAATGCAAAAACCGAAACAAAAGCCGAAACAAACATCGGCACATTGGGAGAAATAAAGCCCGCAGCACCGCTCATAAAATAACCAAAGATTTGGCTAAAAAACACGGTGCCCAACAGCATGGCAACGCTCATTAGGCTGGAAAGCCCCCCTTGCAATTCGCCTTGTGCGTCATCCGGCACCTGCTTGGAAATCAGCGCACTCACCATGGGGTGGACAAACCCTTCGCCACCATGAACAATCATCAAAGCTAAAATAGCGCCAAGCGTGGGCGCAAGACCATAACCCAATGCCCCAATCACAGTAACCACCAGGCCTAGCAAGGCGGTGTTCCATTCGCCGAGCCGCTTCACCACAGGCCCGGTCAACACGCCTTGGGTAAAAGCCATGACGATTCCAAACATCGCCAGCGTGAGACCAATCATAGTGGCCCCCCAGCCAAATTTTGCCATGCTCCAAAACGGCCAAATGGCAGGATAAACCGCTGTCGAAAAGAAATAGATGAACAGCACGCCACATAAAGGCATGACGCCGCGATAATTTTGAAAAATCGCAAAAGTCTTTATCGGGTTGGCGCGCGCCCATTCAAACGGGCGACGCAATTCTGCTTTCAGTGTTTCGGGCACAACAAAATATCCAAAAACAAAATTGAGCAACGAAACACCCGCTGCCACATAGAACGGAATGCGCGGGCCATAAGCGCCCAACAAACCGCCAATAGCTGGCCCGATCACAAAGCCCATGCCAAAGGCTGCCCCCATCAAGCCAAAGGCCTTGGCGCGTCCTTCAGGGGGTGTGACATCAGCAATATAGGCATTGGCAATCACATAAGACCCGCCGCACAAGCCAGCAAACGTGCGCCCTACGAACAACCAGAACAAATTAGGGGCCAGAGCTGTAATTAAAAAATCAACCCCTAAGCCGAAAACTGCAATGAGCAGCAAAGGCCTGCGCCCATACGCATCAGACAAATTGCCCAGCGCCGGTCCAAACAGGAATTGCGTCATTGAAAATGCAAAGAACAGCCACCCCCCTATGTAAGCAGCATGGGCCAAATCCATCTTGCCCACCTCTTGGATGATGGCGGGCTGCACGGGAATGATCATGCCAAAACCCACCATGTCGAGAAACACGGTGATGAAAACAAAAAGTGTGGCGTATTTGCTGGTTGGAGAAGCCGTCATCCAACATTTCTAGCTGCAAAATTTGACAATTGGAATGGCGCAAGAATTCACCTATGCAGAGCACCCAATCAATGGGGCATCCATGACAACGCAATCGCCTTCCCAAGCCCGTTGGGCTGTCTTCACAATATTTCTTTTAAATGGTTTGATCATCGGGGCATGGGTGCCGCACGTACCGCTGGCGAAAGAACGTTTGGGCGTTGGGCCTGGCGTTTTTGGGCTTGCCTTGCTGGCCATTGCAATTGGCGCGGTGATCGCAATGCCCGTGACGGGCGCCTTAATCAACCGCTTTGGCAGCGCCCGCATGACACTGGTGTGGGGCACTTTGTTTTCGGTGTTCTTCATGGGCCCCGCCATGGCCCCGACCTTGCCTATTTTTATTTTCTCCGCACTCGCCATGGGGGCTGCCATGGGGTCAACAGATGTGAGCATGAACGCGCATGGGATTGCTGTTGAAAAAGCCCTGAAACTGCCCATCATGTCTGGTCTTCATGGTGCATTCAGTGTGGGGGCCATGCTCGGCGCGTTTCTCGGCGCAGCACTGGTGCAATATGTGGGGGCCAAGGCGCAAGTCTTTATCGTTTGCGCCATCTATCTGGTGATCCACCTTGCGGCATGTAGGTTTCTGCTGCCATCCAGCCTCGACAAAGGCCTATCAGGTTCCAGTTTTGCACTGCCGACAAAAGCAACCATCGGCCTCGGCCTGTTGTGCTTTCTGGCCTTGATGGTTGAGGGCTCGGTGTTGGATTGGGCGGCCATTATGATGCGTGAAAAATTTGTGCTCGATGCCGGCATAGCTGCGCTTGCTTTTGGCTTCTATCAAGGCGGCATGGCGGCAACGCGGCTGACGGGCGATTTTCTGCGGCAAAAATTTGGGGCGGTGAATTTGGTCACAGCCAGTGCAGTGATGGCAGCCACAGGCACAACACTGGCCCTCGTCGCGCCAAACGCATGGCTGACATTTGCAGGCTTTCTTTGCGGTGGCTTAGGCATTGGCAATTTGGCCCCCGTGCTGTTTGCAGGCGGTGGCAGGTTAGAGCCTGAAGCGCCAGGGCGTGGCATCGCTGCGGTCACAACATTGGGCTATAGCGGCTTTTTGTGTGGCCCGCCTTTGATTGGCTTTGTGGCGCAACTCTCAAGCCTGCCCGTGGCCTTGGGCCTTACAGTTCTGGCCTCCATCATCATCGCTATCTTTGCGCGGGCGGTTTCTGCAGCAGATACTTACTAAGTTTTTCAAACCTGCTAAGGTGTGGCCATGAGTTTCAAAAACAAACATATCTTGATCACAGGTGCCGGGCGCGGGCTGGGCGCTGCTTTTGCGGTGGTGTTAGCCGATTTGGGTGCCAACCTCATCCTCACCGCCCGCAACACGCAAAATGTAAAAGCACTGGCGGAATCAATCAGGCTGCGCACGGGCAATGCGCCTGCCACCTTCAAGCTTGATCTCGCTGATGCAGGCGATGTGACGCAACTGGCCAAAAAATTGCGCGATGAAAACCGCCCGCTGGATATTTTGATCAACAATGCCGCCACTTGGTTGCCTGGGGCCATGACTGAACATGATGCCTATGCCATTTCCACCACCATCGCTGCCAATGTCACCGGCACATTGTTGCTGACGCGCGGCCTTTTGCCTTTATTGGAGGCAACCAACGCAGGCGATATTTTGAACATCGTTTCCGTGAGCGGCATGGTCAATGCCCCGTTGCAAGGCGCATCGGTGGCCTATATTGCTTCCAAGCATGGGCAAACGGGGATGACAGATGCGCTGCGACAAGAATTGCGCGGGCGGCCTGTTCGTGTGAACGCGCTATACCCGACTTTTATCAAAGACATTTCGCCATTGAATGCGGCTGAGTGGAACGCCGTGCCCGGCCCAGACTCATGGATCACCAACCGCGATGTGGTGGAGGCCGGCATCTTCGCACTCACCCGCCCCCGCCACCTGACTGTGGCCAACATGGTGTTGGAATCAGACACCGGCAATTTCCACACGCATTAGAACGTTTTGACTTTACGTGTGAAGGTCAAAATCGCGCCACGTCTTGAGGAGTAGCTTTTGAATCACAAAAACCGGATCGCCATCGTCACGGGCGCAGCGCGCGGCATTGGCCTCGCCATTGCTGAACGCTTTATCGCCGATGGCGCAACCGTGGTAATGACCGATGTGCTGGATGCTGCTGGCAAGGCTGAAGCCCAACGCTTGGGAGCGACTTATATGCATTGCGATGTGTCCCAATCCGCCGAAGTCCATGCGGTAGTTGCCGCCACAGTGAAAGACTTTGGCGCGGTTGATATTCTGATCAACAATGCGGGTATTTCATTGGTGGGCGAATTTCTCGATATCACGGAAGAACAATTCGACAGAGTTATCGACATCAATCTCAAAGGTTCATTCCTGATGTTGCAGGCCTGCGCCCGCGAAATGGTGAAGCAGGTTAAAGCCGGCCGTGCAGCAGGCTCTGTGGTCAACATGTCGTCTGTGAATGACACCTTGGCGATTGCGACGATTGCCCCCTACACCATGTCCAAAGGTGGCGTGCGCCAGCTGACCAAAGTGGCCGCATTGGCGCTGGCACCGCATGGCATTCGCGTCAATGCCATTGGCCCCGGCTCGATCATGACCGATATGTTGAAAACCGTGTTGACCGATCAGGCCGCCCAGCGCCGCATCCTCTCGCGCACGCCGATGGGTCGCATTGGGCTGGCCAGCGAAATGGCCTCCATCGCCTCATTCTTGGCGAGTGAGGACGCAAGCTATGTGTCAGGCCAAGTCATTTACGCCGATGGCGCACGCATGACGATGAATTATGTGGTGGATGTGAGCGAGGATCAATTGATCGATTAATCGACCTTGATCACCTGCCCAGTGATTGCACCTTCAATGCTCTTGGCAAAGGCCAGCCCCACGCGGCGTGACGACACCGCATCATGGCCGGGGAAATAGCCGTCATAGCGTTTTTCAGCTTCCTGCAACAGGCCGGGGCTGACCGCGTTGATGCGAATGCCGCGCGGCATTTCAATCGCCGCACCAATCACAAAGGCATCCAATGCCCCATCGCAAGCTGCTGCATTGGCACCTTGGCGAATAGGATCGCGAGAGAGAATGCCGCTCGTGAGCGTGAAGGAACCGCCATCATTGACATGGCCGTGGCCCAGCAGAACCAAATTCACCATTCCCATGACCTTATCTTTTAAGCCATCGAGAAACTGTTGCGGTGTCATGGTTTCAACAGGCCCGAAATAGCTGTGCCCCGCCGTACATACCACCGCATCCACCTTGCCCACCTTGGCATACATGGCAGAAACAGAGGCAGCATCCATCATATCCACCGTCACATCGCCAGATTTGC
>JAGWUY010000175.1 GCA_028868255.1 Alphaproteobacteria bacterium
TTTACAACAGGTAACGAAACTACAGGTGACATCACCATCATTAAACAGGCCCTGTATAATGGGAACCACATTACTGACCAGTCCTTCACAGGTAAACTCACCTGTGATGGGGCCGTTACGCCATTTACATTCAAAGACGGCAAGGTTTTCCGCAAATTGGGCATACCAATTGGTGCCAACTGTACCGTTGTCGAAGACCCTTCATTGCCGATGGCAGGTCATTGCCCAACCGGACAAGATGCTTCGTGGTTCACAACCTATAACCCCGCCACACTTCCACCCATGTCAGCACTTGGGGTAACTGTAACCGTGACCAATGACTTGCGGTGTGCACCACGCCCAGATACGGGAGGCATTCTCTCGATCAAGAAAGAAGTTGTAAGCCACGCCGAATTGCCCTTAGGGCCAATGCAATTTGCCATTACCGCAAATTGTACGGGAAATCCCAACCCAACGATGACTCAGTCATTGGGCGACGGCGAGACCAAACCATTCCAAACCTATGTGCCCGGAACGTCGTGCACCGTGCAGGAATCTCCTGCGCCAGCAACCAACGCTTGCGGCTTGATGACACCGCAGTGGACAACTGAAATCATCCCGCCGACCACCATCACAAGTTTCCAAAATGGCGGCACTGTCATCGTCCGCAATACATTGGATTGCAGTTGTCCAAAAGATCAGAAAAGCACAAGTGGCAAGTGTGTGACATCAACATTTACAGATCCTATTTGCACAAATAATCAGCGCCTTGAGAATCACTTATGTGTTGAAAATCTTCCTCCGCCCAAATTAGTATGCGACGCAGCCACCGCCGCACCGGCCGGCGATCTTTGCCGTTGCCGCTTTGACAACATGACGCAATCGACAAAGACATCGTGTCAATGCCAGCAAGGCTTCACATTGCAAGCAGGAAAAGGCTGTATAAAAGAGATTGTTCAGCCCACGTGCAAACTACCGCAGATTTATAATCTGGCAAACAACAGCTGCATCACGCCGCGCCCTGTTTGCACTGGCAACACGCATTTCGATGCCAATGCGGGCCGCTGTGTAGAAAATCGTCCGAATTGCAAGCCACCAAAAGTCTACAACCCAGCGACCAACAGTTGCATCACACCAAGGCCAACTTGTAATCCACCCAAGGTCTACAACAAAGCCACCAATTCATGCGTAACCCCACGTCCTGTTTGTGGCCCCAACCAGACTTATAATGCCAAGCGCAATATGTGTGTAAACGTGGAACAACGTTGCCCACAAGGCACCATCAAGCTGCGTGGCACCTGCATTGCCATTCCGCGTTGCCCGCCAGGAACGCTGCCGATGCCAGGAACTGGAATTTGCTTGCCACTGAAAATCGACCGCCCGCCACAGGGTGATGGCCCAGTGCGCAAACCGCAAGGAGGCATTGACTTGCCCGGCATTCGTATCCCAGGATTGTGATTTAGACCTGCCTGACTTTTGAGGATCCAGTCAAAAGTCAGGCCAATCTCAAGTCTGCACATTTGACTGATTTGCAACGATCCACGTTTTAGAATTTTGGAGCGGGCGATGGGAATCGAACCCACGTATGCAGCTTGGGAAGCTGCCGTTCTACCATTGAACTACGCCCGCATTGATTTGGCCTGCATCATAGGCGAGGCGGCCACCAATTCAAGACCGATATGATCCATCATAGGGTTTGAAATGCTTCGACAGTTTTAATCCCTGTTTCTGATAGTTGCTGCCAAGGCCTGAGCCATAAACTTTTAAGGGCTTTTCTGTAAGCGGTTCATAAATCAAACGTCCAATGATCTGGGCGTCTTCCAGGATGAAGGGAACTTCATGGCTGCGCACTTCTAAAACAGCACGCGCACCTTCTCCAAGGCCGGAGACGTGGCCAAAACCGGGATCGAAGAAGCCAGCATAGTGAACACGAAATTCACCTACGAGTGGGTTGAAAGGCACCATCTCTGCCGCATGGGTGGGCGGAATACGCACAGCCTCTCTTGAGGCCAGAATATAAAATTGGTCGGGATCTAAAATTAGTGAGCCTTTGTGCCAAATCGGCTCCCAATAATCGAGCACATCAAGAGCGGCCTTTTTGTCTACATCGACCAAAGCCGAATGGCGCTTGGCACGAAAACCCACAGGGCCTTCAAGTTTGCCACCAGACAGATCAACAGAAAGGGCAAGGCCGCCATCAATATTTACATCACCTTCAGTGATCAAAGCCTCGGCGGCGTTAAGTTGATGGATTAGGGTATCCGTGGCCAGTGAAGCGCCAGCGCGAAAGCGAATTTGCGAAAGACGCGAACCCTCGCGCACCAAGATAGAAAAAGTGCGAGGGCTGATTTCGGCGTAAAGCGGGCCACTATAAGCTTCTGGAACTTTGTCAAATTCTTGTGCGTAGTCTGCAATCACGCGCGTGAAAATATCAAGCCTCCCTGTGGAGCTTTTGGGGTTGGCAGCAGCGGAAATACCCTTGGGCAGATTCAATCCTTCTTGCAAAGGAACAATATAAACGCAGCCTGTTTCAAGCACTGCACCTTGTTCCAGGTTCATTTCATGCAGCACCAGATTTTTCAGCTTTTCTGCAACTGTTGTTTTGGGACCGGGCAGGAAGGAGGCACGAACGCGGTAAGCCACTTTGCCCAAACGCAAGTCAAGGCTGGCCGGTTGAATTTGATCAGCATCGGGTTTGCGCGCCATGCGAATATTACCGCTTTCGCAAAAGGCGGCAATCTGGGCGGCGGGAAGAATTCCGGAAATCTGGGTCATGGTTTCTCCTTTTGGCGCGAATAGAAAGCTTTTCCAAGCCAAACAAATTGCCAGTGGAAAACTGGCCAGAACGGGCTAGATTGCGGCTATGTATCAAAAAACCACGCGCCACATCAGCGTTCACGTTGAGCCCCGCTATCTTGAACATCAATCGAACCCGGATGACGGAAAATACGTGTGGTCCTATACCATCACTCTGCGCAATCTAGGGCAAGAAACCATCAAGCTTCTAACCCGCCATTGGATCATCACTGATGGGTTGGGCCGCATGCAAGAGGTGCGCGGCGATGGCGTGGTGGGCGAACAACCTGTGCTGCCGCCAGGCACCGCGTTTCAATATACATCGGGTTGCCCTCTCGCCACTCCCTCAGGCGTGATGCAAGGTAGCTATGGCATGATCACTGACCAAGATGAACCCTTTGATGTGGCGATCCCCGCCTTTTCGCTAGATAGCCCTCACGACAAACACAGTGTGAACTGAATGACGACTTTTGAAATGCTTGCCAAACTGATTGGCTTTGATACCACCACGCGCCTCAGCAACATTCCGATGATTGAATTTGTAGAAAGGTATCTCGACCAACATCAAGTGCCGCATCTGCGTGTTGATTACGAGCAGGGCAAAACCAATCTCTATGCTACAATTGGCCCTGATATTGCAGGCGGCATTGTGTTGTCTGGCCATACCGATGTTGTGCCCATCGATGGTCAAAACTGGACTTCAGACCCTTTCACTCTCATCGAAAGAGAAGGATTGCTTTTTGGCCGTGGCACTGCCGATATGAAAGGTTTTATCGCCTGCGCCTTGGCACTGGTTCCGCAGTTTAAGGCGATGAATTTGCAACGGCCGATCCATCTTGCTTTGAGTTGCGATGAAGAAGTGGGGTGCAAGGGTGTGAGGCCCTTGGTGGCCCATATGCGTGACCATTTGCAAAAACCGCGTGCTGTGATCGTCGGTGAACCCACATCAATGAAGGTGGTGAATGGGCACAAATCTGCCGTTACGTTTTCAACACAAGTGCGCGGGCGCGCGGGGCATTCTTCACTCACTCACCAAGGTGTCAATGCCATCATGGCGGCGGCCGATGTAATTAGTGAAATCAGTCGCATTCGCGCCGATTTGATTGCCGAGGGAGACCCGACAGGCCGCTTTGATCCGCCTTACTCCACTATCCATGTCGGGGTGATCAGTGGTGGCACGGCCAAGAACATCATTCCGCAAGATTGTGATTTTCAGTGGGAAACGCGGTTGCTGCCCCGCGTTGATGCAGCTCTGGTGCCTTTGCGATTGGAACAATTTACCAAAGCGTTGGAGCCCGCAATGAAGGCAGTGGCGCCCGAAAGCGGCATCACCACCACCAAAACAAACGAGGTTCCGGGCCTTGCGCCTGAGGAACAGTCCATCGCAGAACATTTGGCGCTACATGCGGCAGGGGCCAATGCCACCCACGCTGTATCATATTGCACCGAGGCCGGGCTGTTTCAAGCCATTGGCATCCCTACAGTGATTTGCGGCCCAGGCAATATTGAGCAGGCGCACAAGGCGGATGAGTTTGTCTCGCGGACAGATCTTGAGGCTTGTGAAAAATTCATGCTCAAGCTGGCAAAGAGCTGCAAGTAGTTTCACTTGCTTTGGCTGCTCACAACCACTTGGGTGTCGGTCTTGCGCAGGCTCATCCATTGCGTGGGATCAAGCTGGGATTGGCGCTTCAAAAATGTGTAGGTGGATTGATCGGCGGACAAGATTTCGGTCCGGCGATTATCTAGTATATAGTCAGCATTGCTGGCCAATACGGAAAGAACAGCGTGGCCTTCACCATTTTCATCTAGCAGCACTGTAATGAGCAATTCATCAGCCCTGAAGCCTAACTGCATCAATAATTTCTTTTTGAGCAGCACATAATCTTCGCAATCACCAACAGATGTGGGGTAAGCCCAATATTCTTTGGTCTTGTAGGTGTCCATGTCACTTGCGGGTTTAATCGCAGAATTTACAAATTGATTAACCTGGTTGATCTCGTTCCACACCCCGTCAGTCAATTTGACACGCTCTGCCTTGCCATTCTGAGACTTGCATTCATCTGCGCCGCGCTTGCAAAATAATACATAGCCAATGGGCGGGCGGGACTTGCCATATTCCGTCATCATTTTGGGGTTGGATGCAGCACGTGACGCAGCCGACGGCAGCAGCAAAGCAACCAAAACAAAACCCAAAACCCCCAAAGCCTTACGCATGACAAACGGCCCCTTGTGACACTCGTTAACACTTCATTAACGAAAGCAAAAATTGGGAATCTTGTCGAGAGTCAGCCCAGCACAATTGCGGCAATCTGCGGGATATGGTTAATTTATGTTAGGAATTGACCCTGAGCGCCTTGAAGCTTTGAGATGTTTAATCGAAGACATCAAAATTACACCGCAGCTCTGCAGTCGATCAACTTTTTTGATTTTTCGCAAGTCTGTCAAACGTCAGGTCGACTAGGCCTCGGCGGCTTTGGCAGCAGCCAAAGCACGGCGGCGGCGGATTTCATAAATCACCAGCCCGAG
>JAGWUY010000176.1 GCA_028868255.1 Alphaproteobacteria bacterium
GGAAACCACAGCCATTGATTCCAAACCGCTCTCGCGCAGGGACTGAATGGAAAGCGAACCAATGCGCTTCGACAGGCCCTTGCCATCAGCGCCCAGCAACATGGAATAGTGCCCATAGGCCGGCACCGTGCCACCAATGGCGCGGGTGATTTCGATTTGCACAGCGGTGTTGACCACGTGGTCTTCCCCACGGATCACATGGGTGACTGCCATATCCACATCGTCAATCACCGATGGCAGCGTATAGAGATAAGTACCATCCTCGCGGATCAGTACGGGGTCAGACAATGTGGCCGTATCAATATGCACCGGGCCGCGGATCATATCCACCCATTCCACTGGCGCATTGGCCAGCTTGAAACGCCAATGCGGCTTGCGGCCCTCGGCCTCAAACGCCGCCTTCTCCTCCGCGGTCAGTTTCAAAGAAGCGCGATCATAAATCGGCGGCAGACCGCGCGCCTGCTGGCGCTTGCGGCGGCGGTCAAGTTCGTCGGCGGTTTCATAACAGGCATAAATCAACCCGCGCACGCGCAGGTCGGCGGCCACCTCGTCATAGCGGTCAAAGCGCTTGGATTGCCACTCCACACGGTGTGGGCGAATACCCAACCATTCCACATCGGCTTTGATGCCATCGGCAAATTCTTGCGTCGAGCGAGCGGTATCCGTGTCATCATAGCGCAAAATGAATTGGCCACCCGATTTCAGGGCAAACAGCCAGTTCAAAATGGCCGCACGGCCATTACCAATGTGAATGCGGCCAGTGGGCGAAGGAGCGAAGCGAACAATATTCATGATGCAGGTGGCCTAGCCGCCCCAACGACAATCGTCAAGAATGGTGTATTTTTGCCAATGCTGCTACAAGGCCGTAAATGCGAGGCAAACATGAAAAAACGGCAAGTTGGTAAATCAGGCCCATGGGCAGATGAGGTGGGTTTTGGCGCAATGAGCATTGCCGGGGCTTTCGGCCCAGCGGATGCGGAAACCGCCAAGAAGACGCTTGATCGCGTTTTTGCCATGGACCGCCCGCTGATCGACACCGCGCTGATCTATGGCCCATTTATTTCCGAAACGCTGATCGGCGAGCACTTAAAAAAATACCCTGCCGCGCGAAGCAAAATAGTGCTGGCCACCAAGGGCGGCATTGTGCCCAACCCGCGTGGCGTGAACAACTCTGCGTCTTTCATGCGCGAGTGCCTGGAAGCCTCGCTTAGGCGGTTGTGTGTGGATCATGTTGATCTCTATTATGTCCACCGCCGCGACCATAGCATTCCGATTGAAGATGTGATGGAAACCATGACAGGCTTTGTGAAAGAGGGCAAAATCGGCGGAATCGGCCTTTCTGAAATTTCACCCGCCACGCTGGTCCGCGCCAACGCTGTGCATCATGTGGCCGCTGTGCAAAATGAATATTCACTTTGGACAAGGTTACCGGAATTGGGCCTTATTCAGGCGTGCCACAGATTGGGCACAGCACTTGTTGCATTCTCGCCCGTGGCGCGAGGCGTGTTGACAACCGAAGGTGTTGACGTGGCAAACATCGCTCTTGCTGATTTTCGGCGCAAGATACCGCGCTTTATAGAGCCAGATTGGACGCTGAACATGAAACATGTGGAAGCCTTCAAGGCCTTCGCGCGAGACAATGGCTGGTCACCTGCGGCGTTGGCGATTGCTTGGGTTTTGGCGCAGGCTCCACACATTATTCCCATTCCAGGAACGCGCACTGTTGCCCATTTAGAGGAAAATCTGGCCGCTGCGCACATCAAACTGACGCGAGAGCATTTGGATTCGATTGCCGAAATTATGCCGGTTGGCTGGGCGCACGGCAATCGCTATGGGACAGAACAGCAGGGCAGCGCGGAACAATATTGCTGAAAATCTGACATGGGACAGATTGCCCCAGTATCTTAAAATGCCTTAATTTATCCACCTTTGTGCAGCCATTCCAACTGTGCTAAACTTTGCTAACCGACTCTGAGGCTGAGTTGGCAAGATGCGAAATTTAAGAACAACAAACAGGAGTATTTGTCATGAAATCAGTTTTGAAAGTTGCTTTGGCAGCCGCCTTGGTATCCAGCTCAGTTTTGGCCGTTGCGACACCTGCATCAGCCCATGAAAAGCGCCGTCACCAAGATTGCATGGCCAAGGAAGATATGGCCGGCGTGATCGTTCTGGGCGCAGTGCTCGGCGCGGTGACCGGCGGTGTAGGCAGCGCCGTGGCTTATGGCGCAGCTTATGCTGTTGGCGGTGCAGCCATCGGTGGCGGCGCCGGCGCATTGCTTGGCGCAGCCCACAGCGGCCATAACCGCTGCTACTGATTAGCTCAAAAAAGTGATATCAACATCAGCCTGACAAGAAATTGTCAGGCTGTTTTTTTTATGTCAAATCCCGCCAGCCATTCACAATCGGATATCTGCGGTCGCGCCCGAAATTGCGCCTTGTGATTTTTACACCCGGTGCGGCCTGGCGGCGTTTATATTCGGCGATATAAAGCATGTGCTGAATGCGCTTCACCAAAGCCACATCATGGCCACGCGCAGCGATCACGGCCACAGGTTCCTCACGCTCCACCAACCCTTCCAGAATATCATCCAGCACTTCATAAGGCGGCAGGGAATCCTGGTCTTTCTGGTTCTCGCGCAATTCCGCAGTGGGGGCCTTGGTGATGATGCGTTCGGGGATCACAGCGCCTTGCGTATTGCGCCAAGCGGCCAGACGGTAAACCTCCATTTTGTAGACATCCTTGATCGGGTTGAAACCGCCATTCATGTCGCCATACAAGGTGGCATAACCCACGCTCATTTCGCTCTTGTTGCCGGTGGTCAAAACCATCGCGCCGAACTTGTTGGAGATCGCCATCAAGATCACCCCGCGTGAGCGACTCTGCAAATTTTCTTCCGTGATGCCGGACGTGGTTCCCGCGAACATGGGCTGCAAAGCATGCATGAAACCTTCCACAGGCTCTTTGATGGGAACCACATCATAGCGCACGCCAAGTGCCTTGGCGCAGGCCTCAGCATCCACCAAACTGTCCTTGCTGGTATAGGCATAAGGCAGCATCACGCAATGCACGCGCGAAGGGCCCAAAGCATCAACCGCCATGGCTGCAACCACGGCACTGTCAATGCCGCCGCTCATGCCCAAAACCACGCCGGGAAATCGATTTTTATCCACATAATCGCGTAAGCCCAGCACGCAGGCCTTCCAGGTTTCTTCTTCTTTCTCAGGGAGCTTGGCGAAACTGCTCTTCGCCACTCGCCATTCGCTATTCGCTTGTCTCTCCCAAGTCGTAACAGCCACCGCTTCCTCAAACATCGGCATTTGCAAGGCCAGCGAGCGATCCGCATTCAGCACAAAGGATGCGCCATCAAACACCAACTCATCCTGCCCGCCCACCTGATTGAGATAGGCCAGTGGCAAACCTGTTTCCGTGACGCGCGCCACCACGAGGTTAAGGCGCACATCATCCTTGTTGCGCTCAAACGGCGAGCCATTGGGCGACAGCAAAATTTCAGCGCCCGTTTCCGCCAGCGTCTCGCAAGTTTCATTGGTCCAAATATCTTCGCAGATGGGCACACCAATACGCACGCCTTTGACGTTGATCGGCCCCGGCGCAGGCCCGGGTTGAAACACGCGCTTCTCATCAAATACGCCATAGTTCGGCAAGTCGAATTTGAAACGAAGTGTTTCAATCTTGCCGCCATTGAGCAGCGCCACTGCATTGTGCAGCTTTTCTCCTTCGTGCCAAGGCAGACCGATGAGCACCGCAGGGCCAGATGCAAATTCACGCGCCAATTCTTCTGCCGCTGTCTTGCAAGCAGCAACGAAAGACGGCCGCAGCACCAAATCTTCCGGCGGGTAGCCCGCCAGAAACAATTCAGGAAACACCACAAGATCGACATGCGGCAAGTCGGTGATGGTTTTGCGGGCTTTGGCCAAATTGGAAGCCACGGCGCCGACAATGGGGTTCAACTGCGCCAATGCTATGATAAGTATGTTGGTCATCATGCCGCTTCTTAGCGCGGCTCATATCCTGCGGGAAGGGGGAAGCCGGGAACAAGTGAACGCAATAGGCATAATTGAGTTTTGGAAAAAAGCTAAACTCACACTTGCAAAAAGGACTTCAAAGCGCCAAATTCCATCCCATAAAATTTGGTGAGGATCGACCATGGATTTGAATAACCAGCGCGGCAGCGATAATGTTGAAGACCAGCGCGGCAGTGGCGGCGGTTTCGGCCCCGGTGGCAACGGCGGCTTTGGTGGCCTCGGTGGTGGCGGCGGCGGCATGGGCGGGGCAGGTGGCCTTGGCATGCTTTTGCCGCTGTTGTTTCGCGCTGTTGGCATGAAAGGCATTATTATTCTTGCCGTGCTCTATTTTGGTCTGAAGTTTGGCATGGGCATTGACTTGATTAATATGGTCAATGGCGGCGGCGGCGGCATCAGCCTTCCGGGAGGAACCACAATCCAATTGCCGGGCAATGGTCAATTGGGGCAATCGACGTCAGCGGGCAGTTTAAACGGCGGCTCCGGCGCAGGCACCAACGTTGCGGGTGATGCCGGCAAAGTGTTCGTGTCCAAAGTTCTGGGCTCAACAGAGGATGTTTGGACAAAGATTTTTAGCGACATGGGCAAACAATATGAAAAGCCACGATTGGTGCTGTTCAACGGCTACACCCAATCAGGCTGCGGCACCGCCCAATCTGCCATGGGGCCGTTTTATTGCCCGGCTGACCACAAGGTCTATATCGATTTGGCATTTTACCAAGACATGAAGGACAAGCTGGGTGCCCCCGGAGATTTTGCACAGGCCTATGTTGTGGCGCATGAAGTGGGCCACCATGTACAAAACTTGCTTGGAATTGCCGATCAAGTGCAAGCCGCACGTAGCCGATCATCTGAAACGGAATCAAACGCACTGTCTGTTCGTATGGAGTTGCAGGCCGATTGCCTAGCCGGCATTTGGGCCAGTGAAGCAAATGCCCAGAAGCGCATTTTGCAACAAGGTGATATTGAAGAGGGCTTGAACGCCGCCAACCAGATTGGCGATGATCGCTTGCAAAAAGCTTCGCGTGGCTATGCTGTGCCAGACTCTTTCACCCATGGGTCTTCCGCCCAGCGCGTAAAATGGTTCAAAGCGGGCCTCAGTGCAAAATCCTTGAACGATTGCGACACGTTTAACGCCAGCACACTTTAGATTTTTCAACGCTTGCGATGATTTTCAACGCCAATCCCAAAACACTGGGGTTGGCGTTTTCCATTTCGGCAACTGAGCAGCAATAGTTAAA
>JAGWUY010000177.1 GCA_028868255.1 Alphaproteobacteria bacterium
GCTTGGTTCAAATGAGGATTGTCTATGAATCCGCGCCTCTGGTTTCAGCCGAGCTCATCGCTCTTCCAGTTTTTGATAGTAAATTGGGCCAAACGCAGCTTTTGGGTGGGTTGTTTCCAATCTTGAATGGCAAAGCGCTTTACGCTTCCCGCGTGATTCGGCGCGAATTGGTATCTGCCCGCATGATCTGGACCGAGCATGAGGCTGGCAACGCGCTTTTGGATCACGTTGGCCGCCAGGCCCGTCCCATGCTGCGCGTGATCGAAGGCGGCCGCCGCTGAGCATCACTTTCATGTCAGAAAGACCGTTAGCATTAACCCTGCATTTACTCAGGGTCTCTTAGATAGATAAAGGGCGGTTGAAGTCCGCACCAGGTGCATTGGCGTAAATCATTGCACCAGCTGTCAGGGGTTAAATGTGAACGGGTTCAATAGCGCCATCGCAATGTCACAAGAACCGCCCAAATCATCGGGCGTCATTTTTGGACGGTTCATGCTGCCCGATATGTCGGAACATGCTTGTCAAGTTTCGGATTTGACAGAAGTGGGCGCAAGCTTCCTTACGCAAGATGTAGCTCCCAAGGGCCAGCCGATTGTCGCTTATCTCGAAGAGGTGGGCCGCGTTGAATGTATTTCGAGCGATCCAGTTCAGGGTGGATTTGGTGTCAAGTTTAGTTTGACTGGCCCTCGCCTTGAACGCTTGCAACAGCGCATTCAATGGTTGAAACAGCGCCAATCCGGTGAACTGCCTGACGGCCGTCGCCATGCGCGTTACGAACCCACTGAAAAAGTTTCACAGATTGCGCTGCCTGATGGCCGCATCTATCCTTGTGAAGTCATCGACATTTCGCTCTCTGGTGCTGCGATCAAAACCGAGGTTATGCCCAGCGTTGGTACATTCCTGATGCTTGGCAAAATGCGTGGACGTGTGGTGCGTTACCTTGATCAAGGTGTGGCGATAGAGTTTGTCAAACAACTGGACCGCTCCACGCTGCCACATACGGCTGGCGCATCACTATAAATCCTGGACATCGACCACGCCACTAATGGCTTTGATTGCCCCTTTGATTTGTGGCGTGATCGCGAATTTCGCGCCTAAGCCAATTTCCACTTCGCGGCCATGTTCCTGCAAAAGCGTAATGCGAACAGGTGCCCGCCCACCCAAGGGCAAGCGTTTGGAAATTGATTCCAGCGCTGACGAATCGCGCATGAAAATTTCGATACCTTGCACAATGGCTGCCGCGGCTTTATCCAACACCTCAAGGCCTTGCAGTCGCAGCTTGATCTCCTCGCCGTCCACATCAGCCTCCACCCGCGCAATCAATGCTTTGCCGGGCTCAAGCAGGTCACGTACTGTGTTCAACGTGTCAGAGAACACGATGGTTTCAAACTGCCCAGTGGGATCAGAAAATCCAACAAAAGCAAACTTGTTTCCGGTTTTTGACCTGCGTTCCTGCTTATAGGTTATGGTGCCGGCCAGCTTGGCGGCTGTGGCGCCTTTGGTGATGATTTTCTCTTGAAATGAAATCCATGTCTCGACGCCCAAGCGCTGCAATGGCTTGGTGTATTCATCCAGCGGATGACCCGAAAGATAAAAGCCAACCGCCTCAAATTCCTGCGCCAACTTTTCCATTGGCAGCCATGCATCGCGGCGCGGCAGCACAATATCATCACTGGGTGATTGCAACGCGCCAAACATGTCATTCTGGCCCGCAGCTGATTCCGAAGCCGTGCGGCTGGCAACGCCCACCACTGTGTCAATGCCCTCCAACACCTGTGCGCGGTTCGGATTCAGGGAATCAAAGGCCCCAGCCTTCACCATGCTTTCCATGGCGCGCTTGTTGAGGGCGCGGGGGTCAACACGCCGCGCAAAATCGCCCAAGGATTTGAATTTGCCACTTTCGTCGCGGGCGGCCACAATTTGCGCCACAGCACCGGCGCCTACGTTTTTGAGCGCGGCCAGCGAATAAAGAATTGTACCATCCTTCACGGCAAAATCCACGCCACTTGCGTTAACCGAGGGTGGCACTACTTTGATGCCCAGCCGCTGCGCTTCGCGCCGGAACAACATCAGCTTATCAGTGTTACCCATATCCAGCGTCATGGAAGCCGCCAGAAACTCCACCGGGAAGTTGGCTTTGAGAAAAGCCGTTTGATACGACACCACGGCATAGGCCGCGGCATGGGATTTGTTGAATCCATAGCCTGCAAATTTTTGCACATGTTCAAAAATCTCGTCGGCTTTCTTGGCGTCCACATTGTTCTTGAGTGCGCCTTGAATGAAACGCTCTTTTTGCGCATCCATTTCGGCTTTGATTTTCTTGCCCATGGCACGGCGCAGAAGGTCAGCCTCACCCAGTGAATAGCCCGAAAGCACTTGGGCAATCTGCATCACCTGCTCTTGATACACAATAATGCCATAGGTTTCCTTCAGCAGCGGTTCCAGCATTGGGTGCATATAGTCAGGTTTGGCATCGCCCAATTTATTGGCAATAAATTTTGGGATATTTTCCATCGGTCCAGGGCGGTAAAGCGCCACGATGGCGATGATGTCTTCCACACAGTCAGCCTTCATGCGCTTTGCTGTGTCGCGCATTCCAGAACTTTCAAGCTGGAACACGCCCACTGTGTCGCCCTGCCGCAACATTTCATATGTCGCCAAATCTTCATAGGAAATGGCATCAATGTTGAAATCAGGCACACGCTTGTGGATCAACTTGATGGCCTTGTCGATCACGGTGAGGGTTTTGAGGCCAAGAAAATCGAACTTTACCAAGCCCGCCATTTCAACATATTTCATGCTGAACTGCGTGGCAGGCAAGGATGAGCGCGGATCACGATAAAGCGGCACCAATTCTTCTAAAGGCCTATCGCCTATCACCACGCCTGCCGCGTGGGTCGAGGCATTCCGGTAGAGGCCCTCAATGCGCAGCGCGATGTCGAACAGGTTTTTCACATTGGGGTCGCGGTCACGCTCTTCCTGCAGGCGGGGTTCCATATCTATGTATTCGCGTAAGGAGAGCGGGTTGGCGGGGCTCATTGGAATGAGCTTGGAAAGCCTGTCGACCTGCATATAAGGCATTTGCAACACGCGGCCTACATCGCGTGTCACCATGCGGGCCTGCAATTTTCCGAAAGTGATGATCTGCGCTACGCGTCCAGCACCAAAACGATCCTGCACATAATTGATCACTTCATCGCGGCGGTTCTGGCAGAAATCGATATCAAAATCGGGCATCGACACGCGCTCAGGATTGAGAAAGCGCTCAAACAGCAAATTGAAGCGGAATGGATCAAGGTCCGTGATCGTGAGGGCATAGGCCACCATCGAGCCAGCGCCCGAACCACGCCCCGGCCCCACCGGAATGCCTTGTTTTTTTGACCAGCTGATGAAATCCGCCACGATCAAAAAATAGCCGGGAAATTCCATCCGCGTGATAACACTGAGTTCAAAGGCCAAGCGCTTTTCATAATCTTCCTTGGTAAAGCCATTCACCAGCCCACGCGTAACCAAGCGCTGGGCCAAGCCCGCCTCAGCCTGTTTTCGCAGCTCTTCACATTCATCGCCTTCGGCAAAGCGTGGAAGAATAGGTTTGCGCCCGCGCACCCAATAAGAACAGCGCTTAGCAATCTCCACCGTGTTTTCCAAAGCCTCCGGCAGATCAGCAAACAGCGCCGCCATTTCTTCTTGCGATTTGAAATAGTGTTCAGGCGTCAGGCGGCGGCGGTCTTCAGAAGAAATCACTTCGCCATCGGCGATGCAGATCAAAGCATCATGTGCAACATAATCATCAGGCGTAGCAAAATAACACTGGTTAGTGGCGACCAACGGCAGGCCTAAACCAAATGCCAGCGCAATAAGGCCCGGTTCCGCTGCCTGCTCAGCCTCGGTACCATGGCGTTGCAACTCCACATAGAGCCGATTGCCAAATGTGCCCTGCAACTGTTTCATTTGGGCCTCAGCGGCACCGAATTGTCCCTGCACCAAGGCCTCGTTTACCGGACCGTTGGGGCCGCCTGTCAGGCAAATCAGGCCATCAGTAAGGGCTTGCAGTTGCACCCACGTCACGTGCGGTTCAGCATTATCTGGCACTTCGAGATAAGACACTGAAGACAGCTTCATCAAATTTTGGTAGCCAAGCTCGGTCTGTGCCAAAAGCACCAGTGTGGGGTAGGTTCTCAATCCGGTTGGAACGTGCTTTGTGCTGTCGTCAGTGTTGGTCATGGACACCCGCAAGCGCAGGCCAATGATGGGTTGAACACCCTTTTCCACCATTGCTTGCGAAAATTCGAGCGCACCAAACAAGTTGCCGGTATCCGTCATGGCAATGGCGGGCATTTTTTGTGCCTTGGCCATGCTTGCCAATTTCTTGATCGGCAATGCCCCTTCGGAAAGGGAGTAAGCAGTGTGCAAATGCAGGTGTATGAATTTAACGTTTGACATGCAGCAGACTTAGCCTGTTCTTGTGCAAAGGAAAATGATATGGCTGTGCATGAGCATTCAAACATTACAAGTTTGTAAGCATTTTACTGTTGCGGCCTTACCCATTCCTGCCACAATAGTCCAACAGTGAGATGCGTTATGCGTAGGTTTCATCTTTTTTGGAGGCATAGCGATGTCTAACCTTGTCTTTTCCCGCGTTTCTGTTTCTGCCCTTTTGTTGACATCGAGCTTGATGTTCTCGGCATCATTCGCCTCCGCCGCCCCAGCCGTGGATTGCACGGCGCAGTGGAAAGCCATGAAAGCTGCCAATAATATCCCCGTTGGAATGACGGAGAGTATTTTTGCGGCCAAATGCGCAGCTGATTCAGCCGTGGCTCCCGTGCCCGCCCCTGATGCTGCTGCCGCAACTGCTCCTGTTGATGCTACAGCGCCTGCCGCCCCTAAGACTGTCGTGAAAAAAGCCAAAGCCAAAAAGAAAATTGTTAAGAAGGTTGCAAAGCCCTTGGCTGCAAAGCCGATAGAAGCTGTGACATCGGGCGAATCTGCTCCAGGTGAGGTTTTGGCCCCAGTCGATGCCACCGCACCAGTGGATGCTGTTCCGGCCAAGCCCGTTATTGCCAAGAAAAAGATTGTCAAAAAAGCCAAGGCCAAAAAACCGATGGATGCCATGGCCCCAGCCGATGCAACGGCCCCAGCCGATGCTGCGGCTCTAGCGCCAGCTGACGCCACCGCACCAGTGGATGCTGTTCCGGCCAAGCCCGTTATTGCCAAGAAAAAGATTGTCAAAAAAGCCAAGGCCAAAAAACCGATGGATGCCATGGCCCCAGCCGATGCAAC
>JAGWUY010000014.1 GCA_028868255.1 Alphaproteobacteria bacterium
AGGCGCGAAGCCCTTGATCAACCGCAATGCCAGCAGGCGAGCTGGATTGAGGGAAATTCCGATAGTCAGACATTGAGTTCCTCCTGAGAACGTCACTGGAATATGGGGATCACCAGACGCAACGTCAAGTCACGATGATGAATTTTTTGTAATGCAATTCATTGCCTTGGCCATTTTAATGTCCAGTGCCGTCACCCCGCCGGCCACATGGGTGGTCAGCGTCACATCCACCCGGGCATACACGTTAAACCATTCGGGGTGATGATCCATTTTTTCAGCCAGCAAAGCCATTTGCGTCATAAAACCAAAAGCCTCGCGGAAGCTTTTGAATTTAAAGCTTTTAAAGATCGCATTTCGACCAGAAACAGCACTCCAACCTTCCAGCGCCGCAATCTCTTCTGCCATGGCCAATGCCCCACTCATGCGCCCACCATGGCATAGGAACCTTCAACAGCATAAGGCCCGCCTCCGCGTGAAGGCCGCGACGAAAACAAAACAAACCGCTCGACGCGAATTTCGGCTGAACGATAGAGCGCATGGGATTCAATAAAGCTGCGAAGCGCTTGCGGGTCAGGATCACGCAGCCTAGCCAATGTGACATGGGGGATGAATTTGCGCGGCTCCGGCTCTAGCCCCAAAGATTGGCAAATCCGCTCCTGCGCCAGTTGCAGGCGGCGCAAGTCTAGGCTTTCTTCCACATGAGCGATAATGGCGTGGGGTTTCTTGCCGCCAAATACATCAATGCCTTTGAGCCGGATGTGAAAAGGTTTCAGCTCCATCCGGTCCAGGGCCAGCGCCACTTCACGGCCCAAACCTTGGTCAATATCGCCAATAAAACGGATGGTGATGTGAAAAGAGTCGGGGTCTATCCAGCGCGCGCCCAAAATGCCGCCCTGCATCATGGCCAGATCTTCGGCAACCAACAGCGGCAGTTCCAATCCCGTAAACAAACGCAGCATGGTTGTTCACCCCCTGAATTGATTCGGCTCAAGTCTATCCGACCTGTGGATTATGGCAATTGCGCAACAAATTGTTCAACAACAGGCAAAAGCTTGGGCACGATCACGGCCAAGCCCTTTTCATTGGGGTGAATGCCATCAGCCTGATTAAGCGCGGCCACCGCCGCCACACCATCAAGATAGAAGGGATAGAGGCTCGCACCATAATCCTTGGCCAGCTTGGGGTAGAGCCCATCAAACTTGGTCTTATAATCAGCCCCCATATTGGGTGGCGCTTTCATGCCCAAAATCAAAACGGGCAAATTCTTGGCCTTCAGCGCATCCAGAATGCTGCGCAAAGAGGCCTCGGTTTGCGATGGGTCAAGCCCGCGCAACGCATCATTGGCGCCAAGTTCAATAATCACGCCCTTCACGTCGTTGGTGAGGGCCCAATCAAGCCTTGCCGCCCCTTGCGCCGCTGTATCGCCAGAAACGCCGCCATTGATCAGAGTGACTTTATGGCCCTTGGCAGTGAGGGCCCCTTGCAATTGATCCACCAAGCTTTGCCCCGGCGGCAGGCCATAACCTGCGGTCAAACTGTCTCCTAATACCAAAATGCTGCTTGCATGGGCAACACTGAAGCCCCACATCAACGCCAACATCAAAAAACTTAACCGCAGCATTTTCATTTCACCTATATGGAAAGCCTGTGCCCTTTCGACAAGCCAAACCGGATTTGAGAATGCCCCAAACTGTGACGCTGAACAATGTCCACCTCACCCTGAACAGCCGCGCCGGGGCGGTGGCCATCCTGAAGGGCATTGATGTGGAAGCCCAGGCGGGCGAGGCGATAGGCATTGTGGGCCCTTCTGGATCAGGCAAAACCTCCTTGCTGATGGTGATGGCGGGGTTGGAATCCGTGACCTCAGGCGAGATCACGGTGGCGGATGTGCGGCTTAACGACCGCAGTGAATCCGATCTTGCCAAATTCCGCCGCGAGAATATCGGCATCATCTTCCAATCCTTCCATCTGATCCCCACCATGACGGCGCTGGAAAATGTGGCTGTGCCTTTGGAATTCAAGGGCGAGAAAGATGCTTTTGCGCGGGCGCGTGAAGGATTGGTGCGCGTAGGGTTGGGTCACAGGTTAGATCATTATCCTGGCCAACTCTCAGGGGGTGAACAACAACGTGTGGCCATTGCCCGCGCGGTCACATCAGGGGCCAAAATTCTACTGGCAGATGAACCCACCGGCAATCTGGACCAAGAGACGGGCGCATCCATCATCGACTTGCTGTTTGACTTGAAGGAAAAAACCAAGGCCACATTGCTCTTGGTGACCCATGATGTAAGCCTTGCCCAGCGCTGCAACCGCATCTGGCAGGTGCGCGATGGCAAGGTGACGGAACCCGCCAGCGCGGGTAAGCCGCGCAAGGCCTTAAACATGCCCGCCAGCGCGGGTAAGCCGCGCAAGGCCTTAAACATGCCCGCCAGCGCGGGTAAGCCGCGCAAGGACGCCAAATAATGATGCCGAAACTTTGGCTCACCTATGCGCTGCGCAATTTGCGCTCGGGGCTCCGCGGCTTTTGGATTTTTCTATCCTGCATCACGCTGGGTGTTGCAGCCATTGCCATGATCGGCTCACTGGCCAGTGCAGTTCAGCAAGGCTTGGATGAACAGGGCCAAACCATTTTGGGCGGCGATGTGGAATTTTCTATCGTCCAGCGCGAGGCCACAGTCGATGAGAAAGCCTATTTCGCCTCGCGCGGAACTTTAAGTGCCACCGCCACCATGCGTGCTATGGCCCAAGGAGCCGGCACTTCAACTTTGGTGGAACTAAAAGCCATTGACGGGGCCTATCCCCTGTTTGGCACCTTGAAACTTTCGCCGGCGGTCAGTGTGACCGCAACTGAAAACACCATCGCGGTTGATCCGCTGCTGCTGCAACGCCTCAATCTTAAACTTGGCGACAGTCTCAAAATCGGCCAGGCCAGCTTGACCATCGCCGCGACGATCGTTGAAGAACCTGACCGGTTGGCCAATGGCATCATATTTGGCCCGCGCGTCATTCTCTCAACCGCCACCTTGGCCAAAACCGGTTTGATCCAACCGGGTTCACTGGTGAACTACAACTATCATGTCAAATTGCCGGGGGCTGCCAATGCGGCGGCTGGCAACAGGATGATTGAAGAAGCCAAGGCCAAGTTTCCGCAAGCGGGGTGGAAAACCCGCGCCACCGATAAAGCCGCCCAAGGTGCTGATGAGTTTGTGGGGCGCTTAAGTTATTTTATGACGCTGGTTTCGATTGCCGCCTTGGCCATTGGCGGGGCAGGCATTGCCACGGCGGTTGCCGCCTTCATCAACCGCAGGCGCGAGGCCATTGCCACACTGAAATGTTTAGGGTTGCCCAACCACCATGTGGTGGCGATCAGCCTGACAGAAATCATGTTGGTGGGAACACTGGGCATTGCCTTGGCGCTTTGCTTGGGGGCGGCAACACCCTTTGTGGTCAAGGCGGCATTCGGCTCCATTCTGCCCTTGCCAGTAGCGACAGCCATCATGTGGAGGCCCTTGGGCTTTGCAGCTGTGCTAGGCTTTCTGATCACAATGGCCTTTGCGCTCATTCCATTGGCCCGCATTTCTCAGATCAAAGGCGCCGCCCTGTTTCGCGCCCATAGCATGGATGAAGGTGGTGCCCGTGATAAGATCTTCATTGCGGCAGCGCTTGGCCTTCTGGCCCTCAGCGCCATTGTGATTCTGCTGAGCTTTGAAGATAAGCGTGTCACTGCTTCCTATCTCGGTGGACTGGTGGTCAGTTTTGCCGTTCTCGCCCTGTTGGCCAACTTGATCGTCAAAGGCGCAAGCCTTCTGCCCCGCTCTAACAATCTGCTGCTGCGGCAAGCCATTGGCAGCCTCTATAAGCCAGGTGCCACTGCCCGCGCCGTAATCATGGCTTTGGGGCTGGGCCTCACCCTGTTTGTCACCTTGGCCCTGACCGATCAAACCCTCAGCAACGAGTTGAAATCCAGCCTGCCCGAACGCGCGCCTGCCTTTTTCTTCATAGATGTGCCCAACACCGAACGTGACAATTTCGAAGCCAAGCTGAAAACGATGCCAGGTGTCACCACCCTCACCAATGCCCCCATGTTGCGAGGGCGGATCACCAAGGTGAAGGGCGTGGCCGCCGAACAGGTAAAGCCGGGGGCTGATGCGTCATGGGCTTTGCGTGGTGATCGCGGGCTGACCTATGCCACCGATCTGCCAACAGGTTCAACCTTAGTAGAGGGCAAATGGTGGCCCAAAGATTATCATGGCCCCAATCTGGTTTCGATGACCAAGGATATTGCCGAGGGGCTTGACCTCAAGATCGGCGACAAGATCACCGTCAATGTGCTGGGCCGCGATGTGGAAGCTGAGATTGCCAACCTGCGCACCGTCAATTGGCGGGCCATGGGCATCAACTTTGTGCTGGTCTTCACGCCCGACACGTTGAAAGCGGCCCCACACAGCGAAATCGTGACCGTGGAAATGAAGGGTGGTGATGAGGGTCAAGTGCTCAACACCATGGCTGCGGCCTATCCAGCCGTCACCGCCATCCGCGTGAAAGATGCGTTGAACACCGTGGGTTCATTGCTCGAAAAAATGCTGCTGGCTGTGCGCGGCGCCAACATCATCACCTTGCTTACAGGTGTTCTGGTGCTGGCGGGCGCTTTGGCGGCCGGCCTTTCGGCCCGCAGCTATGAGGCTGTGGTGCTGAAAACCTATGGCGCAACGCGCAGCCAATTGCTCAGTGCCTTTGTGATTGAATATGCGGTGCTGGGCCTCGTGGCTGCCGCCTTTGGTATTGTGACAGGCACTGCGGCATCCTGGTTTCTAGCCCATTATATTCTGGACATGACTTGGTCATTTTCCTTCGCAACCGCTTTGGTCACAGCTCTGATTGCAATGGTGATCACCATCTGTGCGGGGTTAAGCGTCACGGCGCGCGCCCTGTCGGCCAAGCCTTCCTTCTATTTGCGAAATGAGTCATAAGCCCTCATGGTCAAACTGAATCGCATTTATACAAGAACCGGTGATGCCGGAGAAACCGGGCTGGGTTCCGGCGAGCGCCTGTCAAAGGCCCATATCCGCATTGCTGCCTATGGCACGGTGGATGAAACCAACGCCACCATTGGGGTTGCCCGCCTTTACACCACCGAATTTGCCAAGCTGGATGCCATGTTGATGCGCATTCAAAATGAGCTGTTTGATCTGGGCGCTGACCTGTGCGTGCCAGACCGAGGCGAAGCCTTTGAATTTGAACCTTTGCGCATTTTGCCCAAGCAATATGAGCGCATAGAAGAAGAAATCGATGAGTTGAACGCCGAACTTGAACCGCTGAAATCCTTTGTGCTGCCCGCAGGCCATGCCGCTGCATCCCAGCTTCATGTCTGCCGCACGGTATGCCGCAGGGCCGAACGCCTGATTGTGGAACTGAAACATGTGGACGGTGAACATGTGAGCGAGGGCGCAATCGCTTATGTTAACCGCCTCTCGGATTTCTTTTTCGTGGCGAGCCGCTGGGTGAACCACAAGGCAGGCACAGGTGATGTGCTCTGGGTTCCGGGAAAGACGCGTTAATGCTGAATGCGCTGATAAGCGGCTTTGCCTTGGGCGGCGGCTTGATCGTGGCCATTGGCGCACAAAATGCCTTTGTGATCCGGCAAGGCGTTCTCAACTCACATGTCTTCTGGATCTGCCTGTTCTGTTCGGTGAGTGATGCCATTCTGATTTGGAGCGGCGTTTACGGCATGGGTGTTGTGGTTGAAACCCTGCCCTGGTTCATCCCCGTGCTCACCTATGGCGGGGCCGCATTTTTGATCTGGTATGGCATTAAGGCATTCAGGCGCGCACTCAACCCTTCTGTGCTGGCTGAGGAAGGACGCACCACATCAAACCTGTTCGTGGCCTTGGCCACCTGTGCGGCCTTCACCTGGCTCAACCCGCATGTCTATCTCGATACTCTCATTCTGGTCGGCTCGATCGCCAATGCCAGACCTGCGGGCGAACATGCCCCTTTTGCCCTGGGCGCATCGTTGGCCTCATTTATCTGGTTTTTTGCGATCGGCTATGGCGCAAAGGCCTTGCGCAGGCCGCTATCCAAACCGCTTGTGTGGCGCGGCATTGACTTCGCCATTGCCGCCATCATGTTTCTGATCGCCTTTAAATTGCTGATGGGGAATTGATCGGATGTTCTTGCCCTTGCATGACAATACGCCGTTGAAGGTGATCCGCTTCCAATATGTCACTTTGGCCATCATATTGATCAATGTGGCGATTTTTCTCTATACTGGCCCTCTGGGCAATGAATTTATCGCGGCCAACGCCCAAGGTAATTTCGGCCTCGTGCCCAATGAGCTGCTGCACCCGCAAATTGGCCATGGCATGATTGCTGAGCCACTCACACTCCTCACCTATTTGTTTTTGCATGGCGGCTGGATGCATCTGATCGGCAATATGCTGTTTCTCTGGGTTTTTGCCGACAACATCGAAGATGCATACGGCCCCATCGGCTTTGCCATCTTCTATTTACTCTGTGGTGTTCTGGGCGGCCTCACTCATGTCTTTATGATGCCAAATTCACCAAACCCTTTGATTGGTGCTTCAGCAGCGGTTTCGGGCATTTTGGCAGCTTATATTCTGCTGTTCCCCAAGGCCAGAGTTTGGATATTGTTGTTTTTCCGCATACCGGTTCCACTGCCCGCTTTTGTGGTATTGGGTGGGTGGTTCCTGATGCAGGTTTTTTATGTTGCCGCAGCCAAAAACACTGAAGACATTGCTTGGTGGGCCCATATAGGCGGCTTTGTCGCCGGATTGGTGATCACCTTCCTGTTGCGCAACCGCCTGCAAATCCAGCCAAATGGTCGCATTTGATATGTCCACGCCGCTCCCAGAATTGACTATGGGGGGCCTCCTGACTAGTGTCCCGCCAAATTTTCCCAAAGAGGTTGGCACATGAAAATTCTAGTCGCTGTGAAGCGCGTGGTCGATTACAACGTCAAAATCCGTGTGAAGGCTGATGGCTCAGGTGTTGAACTGGCCAATGTGAAGATGTCGATGAACCCGTTTGACGAAATCGGCATCGAAGAAGCCATCCGTTTGAAGGAAGCTGGCAAGGCCACCGAAGTGATTGCTGTTTCAGTTGGCCCCGCTCAGGCGCAGGAAACCTTGCGCACGGCTTTGGCCATGGGTGCGGACCGCGCCATTCTGGTGAAACATGATGAATACGTCGAGCCGCTCGGCGTCGCCAAAATCCTTAAAGGCGTAATTGAAGCTGAAAAACCAGAGATCGTGATCCTCGGCAAACAAGCCATTGATGATGACTGCAACCAGACCGGCCAGATGCTGGCAGCCCTCATGGGCTGGCCGCAAGCCACTGCTTGCTCAAAATTGGAACCAGGCAACGGCGAAGCCACCATCACCCGCGAAATCGATGGCGGCTTGCAAACGTTGAAAGTGAAGATGCCGCTGATCGTAACAACCGATTTGCGCCTTAACCAACCGCGATATGCTTCCCTGCCCAATATTATGAAAGCCAAGAAAAAGCCGCTTGATGAAAAAACACCTGCTGACTATGGCGCAGACGTGAAGCCGCGCCTCAAGGCGATCAAGACCGAAGAGCCACCAAAACGTTTGGCTGGAATAAAAGTAAAATCCGTGGGCGAGCTCGTGAGCGCCCTCAAGACCGCAGGAGCCATTTGATTATGACCATTCTTCTGATTGCGGAACACGACAACACCTCGGTGAAGGATGCCACCCACAAGGCGCTGACAGCTGCTGCAAAAATCGGCGGCGATGTGCATGTGCTGGTGGCAGGCAACAATGCGGGCAAAGCTGCGGCCCATGCCGCCAAGTTCGCTGGCGTGAAAAAAGTGCTGCATGTGGAATCAAAAGCTTTGGAACGCCCATTGGCCGAACCCATGGCTGCAACCATCGTGGCCTTGGCCCCGGCCTATGACCACATTATAGCCCCCGCCACCACCAATGGCAAAAACATCATGCCGCGCGTGGCAGCTTTGCTGGACGTGATGCAGATTTCTGATATTTCAGATGTCGTATCGGAAGATACCTTCGTGCGTCTGATCTATGCGGGCAACGCTGTGCAGACGGTGCAATCCTCTGACAAGAAAAAGATCATCACCGTGCGCACGGCTTCTTTCGCTGCTGCGGCTGAAACCGGTTCAGCACCCGTCGAAAACGCCAATGCTGCGGCTGATCCAGCCCTTTCCTCTTATGTCAGCGAAAACCTGACCCAGTCAGATCGCCCAGAACTCACCTCAGCTAAGGTCATCGTGTCGGGTGGGCGCGGCATGCAATCCGGCGACAACTTCAAGATGCTCGATGCTGTGGCCAAGAAGCTCAACGCTGCTGTTGGCGCCTCGCGCGCCGCCGTGGATGCAGGCTATGTGCCCAACGACTATCAGGTGGGGCAAACCGGCAAGGTGGTGGCCCCTGATCTTTATATCGCTGTGGGCATTTCCGGTGCCATTCAGCATCTCGCTGGCATGAAGGATTCAAAAATCATCGTCGCCATCAACAAGGATGATGAAGCCCCAATCTTCCAGGTGGCAGACTATGGCTTGGTGGCTGATCTCTTCACCGCCGTGCCAGAGCTTGAGGCCGAACTGAGCAAGATTGGAAAGTAATCACACTTTCAACCGCGTGGCATAAAGCGAGGCGGCCAGAGCCAAACCTAAGAACACCAAAGCGGTGCTGCCTGAAACAAAGGTTGCACCGTCTTTGATCAATATACCCCCCACGCCCGCTCCCACTGCTTGGCCTAGATAAACACCCGACGTGTTAAGTGCCACGGTGGCCGAGGCCAAGGGTGGGGCCAATTGCACAAGTCGGCTTTGTTGCAATGAGTTGGAAGAAAAAGTGCCAAGGCCCCACAGGGCCATGCCTGCAATCATGCCCCAATAGATCCCGAACAAAACCGTAAACAAAACAAATCCGACACACAGGGCAACCAACCCAAAGGCAATGACTTGCGTGACAGGCACGGAGCGCACCATGCGCGAGCCCAACGCATTTCCAATCACACCTGCGAGTCCTGCAATGGCAAAGGCCAGCGAAATTTGTGCAGGCGTTGCTTGGCACACTTGCTTTAGGATTGGGGCCAAATAACCAAACACAACAAACTGGCCCGACATTGAGAGCAGCGTCACCAGCAACACCATGAGCAAGGCGGGCGAAGTGAAAACCTGCTGCCAAGAAGCAAGACTAAGGCGCGCACCAAACAGTTTTCTCGGTACCGTGAACCAGATGGCAGCCGCACTCAGCAAGGAAAATGCCCCCATCACGCCAAAAACCATGCGCCATCCAATGGCCTCCCCAAGCAAAGCGCCCAGTGGAATGCCTGCGACCGAGGCTATCGACCAACCGATAAATATAAACGCGATGGCCGAAGCGCGACGCTGCATCTCCACCAACAGCCCAACTGTGGCGGCAGCCTGGGGCGAAAAAATGCCTGCAGCTGAAATCATCAACACCCGCACGGTGAGTAGCAGCCAGAAAGACGTAGCAAAGGCCGAAACAAAATGCCCCACCGCATAAAGCAGCATTGACAAAACCAAAAGCAGGCGGCGGTCCATGGCCGTGGTCAGCATGGCCAGCAAGGGCGCACCCACCCCCACCACCACGCCGCCCGCCAAGAGCAACAGGCCTGCGGTGGGCACAGGCACTGCAAGTTCAGCTGAAAGTTGGTTCAACAGCCCCGCAGGAAGCAAAACACCCGTGCCAATAACAAAATTGCCAAAAAGCAAAACATAAAGTGCATGATTGATTGATCGTTCCGCCATCACACTTCTCGCACCTGCAAAATAACCTTGCCCGCACCGCAACAGCGTAATAGGCTCAGCTTTATAGTGAAGCGAAAATAGGCGAATGTCCAACATGAAAATCTCGAAAGTGGGTGTTATTGGCGCAGGTCAAATGGGCTGCGGCATTGCGCAGGTATGCGCCGCTGCAGGCTATAAAGTGGCAATCTATGATGCCGCTCCAGACCGCACCAAGGCAGGCATTGCAGGCATTGATGCCAGCCTTGCGCGCCGTGTGAAATCAAGCAAACTCACAGAAGAGGCTCGTGCGGCCACATTAAGCCACATCACTGCTGCTTCTGATTTTGCGCAGTTTTCAGATTGTGATCTGGTGATTGAATCAGCAACCGAAAATGAAGGCGTAAAACGTCAGATTTTCGAGGCTGTAACCCCCCATTTGAAGTCTGAGTGCATCATCGGTTCCAACACCTCATCGATTTCAATCACCCGTCTGGCAGCCACTACCGGAAGGCCCGAACGCTTCATGGGCATTCACTTTATGAATCCAGTGCCCGTGATGGAACTGGTGGAACTGATCCGCGGCATTGCAACTGATGAAACCGTATTCAAAACCATTCAGGCCTTTGCGCTGACCTTGGGCAAGACCATCGCCATATCGGAAGACTATCCAGCTTTTATCGTCAACCGCATTTTGCTGCCCATGATCAATGAAGCGATCTACACACTATATGAAGGTGTGGGCAGCGTGACGGCTATTGATACCGCCATGAAGCTGGGTGCGCATCACCCTATGGGCCCGCTGGAACTGGCGGATTTCATCGGTCTCGACACCTGCTTGTCCGTGATGCAAGTGCTGCATGATGGCCTGGCTGATTCAAAATATCGCCCCTGCCCCTTGCTGGTGAAATATGTGGAAGCAGGTTGGCTGGGCCGCAAGGTGAAGCGTGGCTTCTACGATTACCGTGGTGAAACGCCCGTGCCCACGCGGTAGGTTACTTCACTGCCAGCGCCGTCTTGATCATCTCCTGAACCACAGGCGCAGCCCAATCGGCAGGCCCCAGCAAGCGGCCAATTTCCTTGCCATCGCGCCCGATCAGCAGCGTGGTGGGCAGGCCAGGTGATTGCAGCGCGGCCAGCGCCACAGATTTAGGATCAACATAAAGGGCCAAATTTTCAGCGCCTGCTTCTTTCAAGAACGCCGAAGACGCTTCGACACCTTTCAAGTCCTCACTTAGCGCCACCACTTCAAAATCGGCTGATCCCATCAGTTTCTGCAGCTTTGAAAGTTCAGGCATTTCTTTGCGACACGGCGCACACCAAGTGGCCCAGAGATTGAGCAACACCACCTTGCCCTTCCATTGTGACAAATTTCTTGTCGCCCCGGCCCCATCAGCAAAGTTGAATGCAGGAATATCCTTTGGGGTGGGGTGGCGAATAAAAGCTGCAAGTGTTGAACCATTGCTTTGCGATTTTTCGGCGCCCAGTACCTTGCGTTCACCCTGCTGATAGAAGTAAAGCCCACCTGAACCTGCAAGCAAAGCGAGAAGAAGCAAAAGACCTTTGTTTTTCATATGTGCAGTTTCCGGTTCAATTGGGGATAAAACATGACCAATAAAATGTGGGGCGGGCGATTTGCGCAAGGCCCTTCTGCCATAATGGCCGAGATCAATGCATCAATTGATTTTGACAAGCGACTATATGCCCAAGACATAGCAGGTTCCAAGGCCCACGCGGCCATGTTGGCCAAGCAAGGCATCATCACCAAAGCAGATGCTACAGCCATCCGCAAAGGCCTGGATGAGGTGAAGGCCGAAATTGATGCTGGCAAATTCAAATTTTCCGCCGCGCTTGAAGATATTCATATGAATGTGGAAAGCCGCTTGAAGGAGTTAATTGGCGAACCTGCGGGCCGCCTGCACACCGCCAGAAGTCGCAATGACCAAGTGATCACCGATTTGCGCCTGTTTACGCGGGATGCCATTGACCAGCTGGATGCTGGGCTCGTGGATTTGCTACGGGCGCTGGCAGAAAAGGCTGAAGCCCACGCCGCCACCATCATGCCAGGCTTCACCCATTTACAATCGGCCCAGCCCATCACTTTCGGCCACCACATGCTGGCCTATGTAGAAATGCTCAGCCGTGATTGGGGCCGCTTTGCCGATGCGCGCAAACGGTTGAATGAAAACCCGCTAGGGTCTGCCGCATTGGCCGGCACCTCTTTTCCTATTGACCGTGCCATGACCACAAAGGAACTCGGTTTTAAGAGCGCCATGCGCAATTCGCTCGATGCTGTCTCCGCACGTGATTTTCTTTTAGAAACTTTGGCGGCTGCTTCTATCTGCGCCATACATCTCTCGCGCTTGGCGGAAGAAATCGTGATTTGGTCTTCTGCACAATTCCGTTTCGTCAAACTGTCGGACAAATTTACCACAGGCTCTTCCATCATGCCGCAAAAGCGCAATCCGGATGCTGCCGAATTGGTTCGCGCCAAGCCGGGCCGTATTCTGGGCGCCTTCATGGCGTTAGCTGTGGTAATGAAGGGACTGCCCATGGCCTATGCTAAAGACATGCAGGAAGACAAGCAGCAGGCTTTTGACGCGCTCGACAATCTGGCGCTGGCCATAGCCGCGATGGCAGGCATGGTGCGTGATCTGGAGCCCAACAAAGATATACTAAGAGCCGCCGCCAATAGTGGCTACGCAACGGCCACGGATTTGGCCGACTGGCTGGTACAAAACGTAAAAATGCCCTTCCGTGAGGCTCATCATGTAACCGGGCGCATTGTGGCTTTGGCTGAAAAAAAATCCTGTCTTTTGTCTGATCTTTCGCTAGAAGAGATGCAAGCCATTCACTCTGG
The DNA here is from genome assembly GCA_028868255.1 of Alphaproteobacteria bacterium. Classification (GTDB taxonomy): domain Bacteria; phylum Pseudomonadota; class Alphaproteobacteria; order Rhizobiales; family Aestuariivirgaceae; genus Aestuariivirga. Next base: position 12,615 of record JAGWUY010000014.1, read on the forward strand.
CATCACCAAGGCGGTCTTCAAAGTTTTGACAGTCGAAGCCTCGGTTGCGTCCAGATTAAGCCTTGGCGGCACGGCACCATCAAATGTACGTCGTGAATCCAAACGCTGGAAAAAGTTCCTGAAAGGAAAGTGAGCGATGATGAAATTTCTAACCCACGCCATATCATTGGCCATCATCGTCTCCACCCTTGCCGGCTGCGGCATTCGTAATGATCCCATTTATCCCAGCCACCAGACTGTCACCAAATAAATGCATCACTTTACTTATAAGAACGGCATGCTGCATGCTGAAGATGTGAATCTACAAGATTTAGCCAATGAAGTGGGCACACCCTTTTATTGCTATTCCTCCGCCACGCTTGAACGCCACTTCAAGGTGATGGACGAGGCGTTCAAGGGCAGCGATCATCTGCTCTGCTATGCCGTCAAAGCCAATTCCAATCAGGCAGTGCTCAAAACCATGGCCGATCTCGGTGCCGGTATGGATGTGGTGTCAGAGGGTGAATTGCGCCGCGCATTGGCCGCGGGCGTGCCCGCCCGCAAGATCGTATTTTCAGGAGTAGGCAAAACGGCCAAGGAAATGGCCTTTGCGTTGCGTGAAGGCATTGCGTGTTTCAACGTGGAGTCAGAGCCGGAGTTGGAGCTTCTCTCCACTGTTGCCAGCCGCATTGGCCAGCGCGCCAATGTGTCAATCCGTGTGAACCCTGATGTAGATGCAAAATCCCATGCCAAGATTTCTACCGGCAAGGCCGATAACAAATTTGGCATCACCTACCTCAAAGCCTCTGCGGTTTATGCCCGCGCCGCTGCTTTGCCAAATATTGACGTGACAGGCGTCGACATGCATATCGGCAGCCAGATCACGGAACTTGCCCCTTTTGAAAAGGCCTTCAAGCTGATGGCCGAGTTGGTAACGCAACTGAAAGCGCAAGGCCACATTATTCGCCATCTGGATTTGGGGGGTGGACTTGGCGTGCCGTATCGCGGCACCAATGATGTGCCGCCGCACCCGGATGAATATGCTGCCATGGTGAAGCGCACCTTGGGCCATTTGGGGCTGAAATATATGTTGGAGCCGGGCCGCATGATTGTGGGCAATGCCGGCATTTTGGTTTCTCGTGTCATCTATGTGAAGGAAAATGAGGGCAAGCATTTTGTGATTCAGGATGCGGCGATGAACGATTTGATTCGCCCCACACTTTATGATGCTTACCACGAAATTTTGGCCGTTGAGGAAGCGCGGAACCAAACTACCCACGAGGCTGACGTGGTGGGGCCGGTGTGCGAAACGGGCGATTATTTTGCCAAGAGCCGCCAGCTGCCTGCCTTCGAGCAAGGCGATTTAATGGCAATTATGACAGCTGGCGCCTACGGAGCCGTACAGTCCGGCACGTACAACACGAGGCCGTTGGTGCCTGAGGTTCTGGTGCAAGGTGATCAGTTCGCTGTCATCCGCCCGCGCCAAACTTATGAAGAGTTAATTGGTCTGGATCATCTGGCCCCTTGGCAATAGGTCAACATGCCTTTTGATGGAAACTATAGAGCATAAATGCCATGTTTTTGGTGTAATTGTGCTATAGTTCGCCCTGATGCGCCATTTACTTCCGTCTCGTCTTGATCTGAAAATCGCCCTACAGCGCACGGCACTGTTGGCTGAAGAAGTGTGGAACAAGGGTCAAAAGCCTCTGTTGGCAGCAGGAATAGCCATTGCCCTCCTCGCTTCCGGAGTTATGGAGCAGCTGCCAAGTTTTGTTCAATTGGTTATTCTTGCCATTTTAGGTTTAGGCTTCTTATTCACGCTCAAAGACTTTTTTGATCTGCGTTCGCCCTCAAAATTATGGGCTATGCGGCGCATGGAGAGCTATTCCAATATCAACCACCGCAGCCTGTCGGGCTTTGATGACCATCAGGCAGACGAAACCAAAAATGACGAATCGCGCCTGCTCTGGGAGGCACATCAACAGCGCCAACTGGAAGCCATTGAAACTGTCAAGATTGCCCCGCCCGTTTCGCTTTGGCGAAAATTTGACCCTCTTGCTTTGCGTGTCCCAGTGGCACTATTGGCTTTTGCGGCACTGCTTTTGGGCCATGGCGATCTCATCTCCAACACCCGCAATGCGCTCAACTTTGAAACCGGAGCCGCAAAACCAAACTTGGTTCTAGATGCTTGGCTCAAGCCCCCATCTTACACCGGCAAGCAGCCCATTCTCCTCACAAGTGCGGCTATGCGCGAAAAACTGGCGGCAAACCCAGATGTGGTTGTGCCCGAAAATTCGGGGCTCAGCCTGCGCATGGTAGGTGCCAATGCCCCGCACCTTGCGTTCTACTCTCCTGGTATAGTGGCCAGTGCCGAAACCGAAATCAAATCCATCACGCCGCAAGTGGCTAATAATGCACAAGGATTTGCGGCCGAGGTGAAGATCGACCGCCCCGTCATTGTGAAGCTGTTTGATGGCAGCCAAGAAGTGGCCAGCTGGCCCATTAGCCTAGTGCCCGATGAAGCGCCTAAGATCGCATTTGCCGAAGACCCCAAAGCCAGTGAAAATGGCGGCCTCGAAGTGCATTGGAAAGCCTCCGACGACTATGGCATCAAGAGCGTCAGCTCTGAAATATCATTGGCCGATGAGCAGGAAAAAGGCATAGGTTTTGAAAACAATGGCGTTTTTATTTATGACGCGCCTCTGTTCAAAATAGCGCCACCAAAAGCTGGTGCCAAGACCATCGACACCACGTCAAAGCAAGATTTGAGCGCCCACCCTTGGGCTGGGCTTTATGTTACCATGGTGCTTTCGGCCACCGATGGTGCAGGCCACATGACAACAAGCGAGCCGCGCCGTTTCAAATTGCCAGAGCGGGCTTTCTACCGTTTTCTGCCAAGGGCATTGATAGAGCAGCGTAAGAGCCTCATTCTCAACCCCGATTCAGCGCCCGATGTGTCCACCATGCTCGATGCTTTTGCTGCCTATCCCTATGTGATTCGCGATCAGAGCCGGCTGATATTGCAATTAGCAGCGATTAAGGCAGCCCTTTCGCGGGCCACAGAAACCGATGAAGTCAAAACGATCGTCGATGAATTATGGGCTTTGGCCTTGGCCATTGAAGATGGCCAGATGGGTGATTTGCGTGCGCAGTTGCATGAGTTGAAGCAGCAGTTGGAGCAGGCGCTGAAAGATGGCGCCCCGCGGGACAAGATTGCTGAGTTGACCGACAAGTTGCGCCGCACAATGGACAAGCTGCTCGATCAGATGCAGAAGGAAGCGCAAAAGCGCGCCGCCGAAAATGGCAAGCAGCCTGACACCAATGGCAAATCGGTGAGCCGCGAAGACTTGCAGAAGATGCTGGATGACATTGAACAGTTAAACAAAGGTGGTTCTAAAGAAGCGGCACAAGACCTGCTCTCGCAGTTGGATCAGATGTTGCAGAATTTGCAGCCTGGCGGCCAGAGCCAGGCCGGCCAACCTGGCGACAATGGCTTGCAAGACAAAATGGACGGCCTGTCAGACATGATGCGCCGCCAACAACAATTGATGGACCAAACCCAAAAACTGCCTCAGCCCGGTGAGGGACAACCTTCTCCCGATGGCAAGGCCCCGGGTGCGGGGAATCTGGCCGATCGTCAAGGTTCACTTTCAGACCAACTTGACCGACTCAACAAAGAAATGGGTGAGAATGGCCAAGGTGAATTGGGCGACGCAAGCAAAAGCATGAAGGGCGCTAAAGATGCTTTGAAAGACGGCTCCAAGGGCGAAGCCCTGCGCCAACAAGGCGAGGCCATGAAGAAGCTTCAGGAAGGGGCCAAAAAGCTCGGCCAGAAACTGGCCCAACAGGGCAAAGGCCAAAACGGCCAAAAGGGAAAGGACGGCCAGTCCGGCAGCAATGACACAGATCCCTTGGGCCGCCCCCGCGCCACCCACAACCCTGGAGACGGTCCTAATAAGGATATGGTGCCGTCAGAACTTTCGATGCGCCGCGCCCGCGAAATTCTCGAAAGCCTGCGCCAGCGCTATGACGACCCGAATCTGGGCTCAGGCGAAAAAGCCTATATCGACCGGCTGTTGCGTGGGCTCTATTGAAGGTGCAATCACTTTACCACATGACCGACAAAAGGCAGCTCACGGAATTGGTGGGCCATGTCCATGCCGTAGCCGACCACGAATTTATCTGGGCAATCAAAGCCGCAGAAATCAGCCTTGATGCTAGCGGCAAGATGCCCGGGCTTGAACAGCAACACAGCCGAACGCACAGACTTGGCACCGCGCGCCATCAACAAATCTTTCGCATAAGCCAACGTGCGGCCTGATTCCAAAATATCATCGACCAAAAGCACATCACGGCCTTCAACCAGCGATTCAATATCGCGCAGCACATCCACCTTTCCGGAAGATGTTTGGGCGGCGCGGTAGCTGGCCAGAATCATGAAATCAACCTCAGGTGAAAGCCCCGCATGATGCATGGCGCGAATGAGATCAGCCGCAAAAATAAAACTGCCCTTGAGCACCGGAACTACCAGCAGGCGGTGCGGGTTTATGGTGGCGATTTCCTGGGCAAGAACCTTGACACGATCAGCAATCTGATCTTGTGAAAACAGGACATCAATGCGGTGTCCGTCAATCGTCATGCTGCTCATGTGTCGCCCTCGTTCAAGGACTAGCGTTTGAGCTTATTTCATCCAAATGTGCAAAGCGAATCTTCAGGTTTTTCGCAAGTTCCGGCGGCTGAGCCACGCGGGTTGTGAAGGTGGTGGTTTCTCCTGGGCGCAAGGGCCGCGAGGTTGTATCCAGCGTCCAAGTGTAAAGTTCCTTTGCATCATCGCCTGAGAGTGCGAAGCGCAATGAGGGGATTTTGCGCACGGAATTTGTTGAATTGCTGATCTCGCCTTTCACCAACAGCACATGTGCGCCATCAACAACGGTATTTTGCTGCTCCACCCGGCGAATATCAACGCCGTAAATATTGATAGTATAGCCCAGTTTTTCATAGATTTTAACGGTGGCTGGCGCGGCCATCACCACCGTCTCAGGCATGAGGGCTGCAGATAGAAAAGGGGCTAATACAAGAAGAGCAAAAGAGGCCCAGCCACCGAGACGCTTCATTTTTTGGCGGCGTTTTTGGGCAAATTCTTCTTTTGCGGATTTTGCGGCTTCAACCAAACGCTGCACGTCAAATTCCGGTTCTTCGCGGTAGTCGACTACACGTGCAACGGCACGCGACGGCACGTCAACCACATCAATCACCGGAAGCTCCTTCCAACGGTGCCCGCAGCTGCGGCAGGAAATGGCCATGGGGCCATGGGCATGGGACTGATCACCAATATCATAACGCGTATCACAGGATGGGCAGCTGACAATCATGGGTTGGAACCTGAAATGTGAAGCCTCTCCAAAAGGCCATGTTCTTCTGCTAGAGCCTAACAACAACCGTGGTTAATGTGTGGTTAAGATGCGAGACGCTAAAACCCGTGCGAGATGGAGACGATGACTTGATTGAACTGCGAGGTGCAAGCCTGCGCTATGGTGACGGCCCCGAAATCCTAAAGCATGTGAGTTTCAAGATGGAGCAGGGCGATATGCGGTTTTTGACTGGGCCTTCAGGCGCCGGCAAATCATCGCTGTTGCGCATGTTGTTTATGGCGCTCAAGCCAAGTCAAGGCCTGGTTTCCCTTTTTGACCGTGATATTGCGCAGTTGCCAGCTTGGGAACTACCGCTTCTGCGCCGCCGCATTGGTGTGGTGTTTCAGGATTTTAGGTTGCTCGATCATCTGACCACCTTTGAAAATGTGGCCCTGCCCTTGCGCGTCATCGGCCAGCGGCCTGACCAATACCGCAAAGATGTCATGGATCTGCTGGATTGGGTGGGGTTGAAAAGCCAGGCGCACGCAAAACCTGAAACCTTGTCAGGTGGTGAAAAGCAGCGTGCCGCCATTGCCCGCGCGGTTGTGTCAAAGCCTGAAATTCTGCTAGCCGATGAACCAACAGGCAATGTTGACCCGGTTCTGGCCAAGCGCTTGTTGCATTTGTTTGTGGAACTGAACCGGCTGGGCACAACAGTGTTTTTGGCAACCCATGACCTAAGTCTGATCAAGCAAACAAGCGGGGTCTTGCTGCGCTTGGAGCATGGCACTCTGAAATCTGAGGCCGCATGATGGATGAAAGAACAGCAAAGCCCGGTCATATTATTCCTTCTGGCGTTGCATCTTTACGCACCATGGCCGTTACGATGACCGTGATGTGTTATCTCGCTTGTTTGGCCATTGGAGCCTTGATTTTGATCAACCGTGCCGTGAGCGACTGGACTCAAGGCATCTCGCGGGAGGTAACAGTACAATTGCGCCAGATCAGTGCTTTGAATTCTGATCAGGAGACGGCCAAGGCTGTCGCACTTCTTGAGGCGACCCCAGGTGTGACAGCTGTTGAGCCACTTGAGCGCGATGCCAGCCTTAAGCTTTTGGAACCTTGGTTGGGCCAGACCAATCTCGATGACTTGCCTGTGCCACGCCTGATCCGTGTTACTGTCAATGAAGCTAACCCGCCTGATTTTGCTGCTTTGGAGAAAGTTCTAGCTGAGCAAGTGCAAGGTGCAAGCTTGGACACCCACAAGCGTTGGGCAGCTGAATTGGCCCGCATGGCCAACAACTTGTCATTGTTGTCGTGGTGGATTTTATTTTTAATCAGTGGCTCTGCGGTGGCAATGGTAATTTTTGCTAGCCGAGCGGCCCTTGATGCCAACCACGAGATTGTTGAAGTGTTGCGCCTTGTTGGGGCAAAGAACAGTTTTATCGCTGCGCAAATCGGTCGGCGCTTTTTGCTGACAGGCCTGCTTGCTGGCTCAGCAGGAGTGGCACTTGCAGCACTGACATTTCTGATCTTGGCTAGTGTTGGCGGTGCTGGCCCTTCAAACGCGGCAACTGCAAGTTACAGCCTGCTTTTTGCTCCACATGGCAATTTATGGGAAACTGCTTTCATAATTATGAGTGTGCCAGTGGTGGCCACGGTTATTGCCTTGGTTACTGCCCACATGACGCTCACCCATATGTTGAGGGCTGCACCGTGATTGTGTTGCGATCTATTGTTTTTAACATTGTGTTTTATATGAATTTGATTTTGTTTTTGGTGTTTGGAGCTTGGCTGCTCGCTTGCCCACGCATCTGGGCGATCAGGGGCTTGCAGCTCTGGGCGCGTTCATCCCTGTGGTGGCTGAAGGTGATCTGCAATGTCCACATGGAGGTGCGGGGGCGCGAGCATTTAATGGATGGGCCTTGTCTTGTGGCAGGAAAGCATCAATCCTTTTGGGAGACCTTTGCGATTTTGCCCCTGTTCAACGACCCCTGCATGGTGTTGAAGCGGGAACTGACCTTTATTCCCCTGTTTGGCTGGTTTGCGCTAAAGTTCAAGATGATCGCGGTGGAACGCAGCGCGGGCAGTGCTGCCCTGCGCAAGTTGGTGGCACGGGCCAAGGAAGAAGTGGCGCGCGGGCGCCCCATCATCATCATGCCGGAAGGGACGCGCCGCAATCCGGGTGATGCGCCGGATTACAAACCAGGCGCGGCGGCGCTTTACAACGCACTTGGCTTGCCTTGCCTGCCTTTTGGATTGAATTCCGGCGTGTTTTGGCCGAGGCGCAAATTCTGGCGCAAACCCGGCACAATCGTCATAGAGTTTCTGCCAGCGATCCCGGCGGGGCTGAACCGCAAGGCATTTCAGATCCAGATGGAAAAAGCGATTGAGGCCTCGTCTGACCGCCTATTCGCTGAGACTTAAGCTCCGGCACAAAAATAGAACACGCTCTGGGAATTATCCCCTTTACACAAGTATGAGAAAAGAACATATGTAGGGCATGGAAAAGAGCCCTTCATCATCTCCTGATTTTTCTGTACGCGATTTCTTCAAGCGGTTTCCAGATGATGACGCTTGCCTTGCTCACATCATGGAGCAGCGTTACGGGCTTAAGGGTATCTGCCCCCATTGTGGCGTAGAAACGACATTCCATAAAATTTCTGGCAGAAAGTCATATGCTGGCGCGGATTGCGGCTGCCACATCTACCCCTGCGCCGGAACAATTTTTCAGGATAGCCGTACCCCACTGCAAAGCTGGTATTATGCAATCTATCTGTTCATCGCCACACGCCACGGCGTAAGCGCAAAAGAGCTGCAACGCACTCTAGGCGTAACTTATAAAACAGCTTGGCGTATCGGCCATCAAATCCGCGATCTGCTTGCAAAGGCTAATGGCTTTGAAGCTCTTCGCGGGCACGTAGAAATTGACGAGACTTTCGTTGGCGGAATGCAATCTGATAATATTGGGCGCTCTCGCAAGCAAAAGACCGTTGTTCTTGGCATGAAGCAGCGCAAGGGCCGCCTAGTTGTTGAAGTTGTTGATGACTACAAGCGTTCAACCCTTAAGCCTGTAATTCTAGAGACCGTTGAAGAGGGTGCTACGGTCTCAACCGATTTACTGCGTAGTTACCTGTTACTGGAACACTTTGGTTATGATCATGGCCGTGTAAACCATGACAAGCAGTGGGTTAATGGCATCCATCACACCAACAACCTTGAATCATTTTGGAACCTGTTCAAAAATTCAGTTCGCGGGACTCATGTTCATATCAGCAAGAAGCACATGCAGCGCTATCTTAACGAGTTTTCTTTCCGGTCGAACCACCGCGAACGTGTGAACCTGATGTTTGATCTTGTAGTTGGGGCGCTTTGACAAGCCCCCCAACATCTTCATCAAACTGTCCAGATAAAATTGGCCCAATCCCACGCTCTGTTTCTTGCGTTATAAAATCGATTAAGCGATCACTTGCTCTTGCGCTTCGCAACGAAATCATCACGCGGCCCTCTTAAGATATTCAGTGTCGCTGGCAGCGAGCTGAATAACTTCCGATACTTCAGCAAGCATCGCCCCTTTAGGGCCAAGTGAATCAATACTATTAACTACGGATGTAAGCGAATATTTATCTTCCAGCTTAGCCAGATCACTAAACATCATATACTTGCCAGAAATTGAATTTTGATGAGGAGTGATATATTCAAAGATCGCCTTACGATTATTTCGGAGGCTCACAATATTATGAGCTGGCCAAACAGCATCCCGACCTATTACCTCGTCATCTTTTACCACATCATTTTTACCGAAAACTCGTACTATTTTTTCGAATAGCTCTTCGTTCTTCCGTTTTTCTTTTTCTGTAACAGCTTTATAGATAGCGTTACTTGCCGCAAAGACAGAAGCATTAGCTACAGAAACTATTGCACTCTCAATTTTATCAAGGCTTGCCCAAATTGCAAAAATGCTGAGGCCATCATACCCAACACCAAATCTTTGGACTGATTTTTTGGCTGCATCACCATAAAAATTTGACGCTCCCTGCATTTCAGCTTCCATCTGGCCTAGGGCAAGATCAGTCACGAAACATTTTCCAGCATTGAATACAACTTCAACTGCTGCCGATGAACCGCTTGGGTAAAGAACAGGGACAGCAACGCGTGCGCGCTCGCCATCCGGCGTAATTTTCATAAGCCGAGAAACTGCCTGCGCGATTCTTGAATCCAGAACGTTTGTGTTTTCGTTTCTCATTTAACACCAAGCAGCCCTTGTAGTGGGACTATCGGTATATCCTTCCTATTATCAATATTTAGTGTACTGCAAACATAGGTCAAAGCTTGTTCGAAGTCCATGCTTTGGTCAACTAGTGGTTTCGCAACGGGGCTTTGATCGGCCTTTAAGTCCAAATCTGGTTCATCGTCGTACAGCGAATATGAATGATCATGCGATACTCCAGCATCAATAAATAGAGCCGCTAGAGCAGTCGGCCCCTCATTTCTGTTTACGTGGGAACCATGAGGTTGAAGATCAAGCCGATAAAGAGGCAAATGTGCGCGGACATTTGGGAAATCCGTATCCAACTGTATTGTCGCTATAGAAGGGTATGACTGAGATACTTGCATTCTAACCCATAATCCTCGTGGGAGTGTAGCAGCGGTTCTCACCCTACATTCAAATTTACAAATGGAAGTTTTTCCACTACGATCTGCTCCAGCCTGCCATTGCACCGCGTGGCCATTTGGTGCGAGCAAAAGCGATTTTTGCGCCTTCAACAAATCTTTTGCTTGGGACAATTTTACAGTCATGCACTGGATTCAGCACAACTAAATAACCAAAGCGAGTCAAACTTGTTTCAATGGGATAATTCCCCACGCTCTCGACACAGCATTTTGTTCGTGTTATGTTTCCTGTTTGTGAGTTGAACCATGCGCGCTCAATCAACCCTTGCAGAAAGTTTACCCTCCATTTCCCAACAGATCTGGGAGATGAAATATCGGCTGAACAAGGATGAAGCATCGGTACAGGACAGTTTTTGGCGCGTGGCCAAGGCCGTAGCGGCGGCTGAGAAGCCCGAACTGGAGGAACATTGGGCCACCGCTTTTTACGAGCTGATGGCGGATATGCGTTTTTTGCCGGCAGGGCGTATTTTGGCGGGTGCGGGCACCGGACGCGATGTGACACTGTTCAACTGCTTCGTGATGGGCCGCATTGATGACAGCATTCCCGGCATTTTCAATGCGCTGAATGAGGCCGCACAAACCCTGCAACAGGGTGGCGGCATCGGCCATGATTTCTCCAGCCTGCGACCCAAGGGCGCTTTGGTTCATGGCGTGGGGGCAGAAGCTTCAGGTCCTTTGAGCTTCATGGAAGTGTGGGATGCCATGTGCCGCACCATTATGTCTGCAGGCGCACGTCGCGGCGCGATGATGGGCACTTTGCGCTGTGATCACCCGGACATTGAAGCTTTCATCGAGGCCAAGCGCGACAAGGCGAGGTTGCGTAATTTTAATGTGTCGGTTCTGGTGACAGATGCATTTATGGCGGCCGTTGATGACGATGCGCTCTGGCCACTGATGTTTGACGGGGTGATTTTCAAAACCATCTCGGCGCGGGGCTTGTGGACGGCGATGATGCAGGCCACTTTTGACTGCGCAGAACCGGGTGTGATTTTTATTGACCGCATTAACGGCGAAAACCCTTTGGCCTATTGCGAAACCATTGCCTGCACCAACCCTTGCGGCGAACAACCTTTACCTGCCTATGGCGCTTGCTT
>JAGWUY010000178.1 GCA_028868255.1 Alphaproteobacteria bacterium
TTTGTCATTGGGCCGGATTTTCCCACCGGCGGGATCATCACCAACAAGCGCGAAGAAATTATCGAAGCTTATCGCATCGGGCGCGGCGGTTTTAATGTGCGGGCGCGTTGGGAGAAGGAAGAATTGCCGCGCGGAGGTTGGCAAATCGTCGTCACCGAGATTCCCTATCTCGTGCAGAAAAGCCGCCTCATCGAAAAAATTGCTGAGCTGCTGAACGACAAGAAGCTGACATTGCTGGGTGATGTGCGCGATGAATCGGCTGAAGATATTCGCGTGGTGCTGGAACCCAAAACCCGCACCGTCGATCCTGAAGTGTTGATGGAGCAAATGTTCCGCAATACTGAATTGGAATCGCGCATTCCGTTGAACATGAATGTGCTGAGCCACGGCAAAGTGCCAAAGGTGATGTCACTGCGCGATGTGCTGCGCGAATGGCTGGACCACCGCAAAGACGTGCTGACGCGCAAATCCAAATTCCGCTTGGGCGAGATCGCGCGGCGTTTGGAAATTTTGGGCGGTTATCTGATTGCCTATCTCAATCTTGATGAAGTGATCCGCATCATCCGCGAGGAAGATGAGCCGAAGCCTGCTTTGATGGCGCGTTTCAACCTAACGGACAATCAGGCTGAAGCCATTCTTAACATGCGCCTGCGCGCCTTGCGCAAGCTTGAAGAAATGGAAATCCGCACAGAGCATGACAAGCTTTCAAAAGAGCAGGGCGAGTTAAACACGCTGCTGGCCTCGGACGAATTGCAGTGGGACACCATTTCTGCCGAAGTAAAACAGATTAGGGAAACCTTCTCAAAGAAAACCGAGCTTGGCCGCCGCCGCACAGACTTTGCCGAAGCACCAAACATTGATGTTGATCTCGATGAAGCCATGATAGAGAAAGAGCCTGTCACTGTGGTCTGCTCAGAAAAGGGTTGGATTCGCGCCATGAAGGGCCATGTGGAAGACACTTCAACGTTGACTTACAAAGACGGTGACAAGGGTAAATTCGTGGTCAAAGCCTCGACGACCGATAAAGTTATGCTGCTGTCATCATCAGGTAAATTCTTCACGCTTGAAGCTTCAAAATTACCCGGCGGTCGTGGCCATGGCGAGCCGGTGCGCCTGCTGGCAGATCTTGATGCGACCGATAGCATCGTTTCTGTTTTCCTGTATCAAGCCGGGGCCAAGCGATTGTTGGCATCCACTGAGGGCGATGGTTTTGTGGTGGCTGAAGATGAATGCCTCGCCAACACCCGCAAGGGCAAGCAGGTGCTGAACGTCAAGGCCCCGGTTGAAGCGCTGGTCTGCGCCCTTGTGATTGCCGGTGCCGATCATGTGGCTTCCGTTGGTGAAAACCGCAAACTCCTGATTTTCAAATCCTCCGAATTGCCAGAGATGACACGCGGTAAGGGTGTGCGTTTGCAAAAATTCAAGGATGGCGGCTTGTCAGATGCTGTGGCCTTCAAGTTGGCAGACGGTCTGACCTGGCTCGATAGCTCAGGCCGCAATTGGACGGTCACGGACCTTGTAGAGTGGATAGGTGAACGTGCTGGTGCCGGCCGCCTGCCTCCCAAGGGCTTCCCGAAAACAAATCGATTTTGTTGAGAGCGTTTGCAAATTTAAACTCTTTGTTTGCCAAACTCTGATCTAACCCTTGACGCAGCGACAAACCTGTTCGCCAAATGCTTAGATCGACAACAGAGGCTTGGCCGAATTTGATGTTGCTGCACAGTATCCATGCGTACTGGTGTTCAGTTTGTGCAGCAAATCGTAATGCGGCACCCTGACTAGAGGTGATCCATTTGGGACAACGGTTTGCGTGTTGCACGCGGGCGAGGCGAGGATAATGCAAGGGCAGAGATACTGGGTTGATCAAGGTCACATCGGCATAGCGCTGCTTGAGAACGCGAATTTTTCAGTAAACGATGAAAAGGCTAAATTTTCGGCTGGCTGTGTGCGTATCACTACAGGCAGCCTGGGCACTGAGGTGAAATGGCATGTGCAGACACCATGTTTTTCGTCTTTGTTTATGGTCATGTCATGGATAAGCGGTGCGCAATTGCCAATTGTGTTGCGCTTTTATGCTTCGGGTTGGTTCGAAGAGTTTCATCACACGCAAGGCTCTGCTGTTCGGCGCATCGAAGATATTGTTGCGCGTGGTGACCGTCATTTTACTGCAAAGACCATGATCAAACAATTTGAAATGAAACAGAATGTGCTGCCAAATCTATTGTCAGAATGTATGCAGTCGCCCGCAATATCTGCAGACTATGCTGTCGAATGCCTATTGGAAGAAAACCCAGAACAGTTCACAGTTCAAAAAATTGGTCCGAAATCTGTGATCAGCCAAGTTTGGGGGCAATTCCCGTCATCCTTTCCTTGTCAGCCTTCAGGGGCCTACGGTCAAGTGGTGAGTGAGGCCTACCATGAGGTGGTAACTACTGGTAAGCCGCGATACGACCATGTTTTGGCGGCTATGCGTATGCCTGACAACGCCTTGTTTTGGGTGCCATATCACCGCCTTGTCATGCCCAAACAAGGCAAGCTTAACAAGCCAACTGTGTTGGTGATCGCCGAACTCAGTCAAGTCGACATCCAACTCATTTAAACGCCTTGTACGGAAAATTTTCTTCCGGGCAGTAATTTACAACTTGTTCGTACTTTTCATTTAACGTGGTCTTATCGCTTGAGCCTAGGCGATACGGGGCAACTTTATGAATTCGAATGAACTCTGGGTGCGTGACGGTCAATTTATTGCCCGACCGCAAGATCAGTCAGGTAGGCCATTGTCTGACCGCGTATTGCTGCAGCAACATAACTGTGTGCGCATTGACGCGGATGCGAAAGAGATAACCGTCACTTGGCACATGGCTGTTGCCAATTGGGCATCACTTTTTTTACCAAGGAATGGTTGCGCCATTTTGATGGGCCATTCCACTTGCGCTTTTTTAATGGCGGGTGGCTTGAGGAAACACACCTTGGTGCGCCAGAAGTATGTCGTCGGATAGATCAGCTAGTTTGCAAGAGCGACGTGCGCCTTTCCGCGCGGGTCTTCACGCGGGATTTTGACAGTTCATCGGCAAAGATCACTGCAAGTCTCAATGACATGTTGAACAGCGGCGAATCAGACCGTGAAACGGCGGTGATTTGCGATGTCGATATAGACAAGCAAAGTGTTGTCATTGAAAGCATCGGCTCAGGTTCGTTGCTGGCAAATATCTGGGGCAAAGCTACAACAACCTATCCCTGTCAGACTGGGCACAGCTATGACAAAGTTGTCTCAAGGGCTTATTTCAAGGCGCTGCAAACCAACAGACCCGTCTATGATCAGGTGATGGCTGCAATGGTAAAACCAACTGGGGCAATACACTGGATTGGCTATCAGCGCGTGATCTTCCCGCGCAAACATGTTCACAATGAAAAGCCGCGAGTCATGGTCAATTGTGAGTTGGCTGCGGTGGATATTCAGCTGTTCTAGCAGACCACATTTCATCTATAATGTTTTGCATCGCCTTTTGGTCAACCACTGCAAGATACTCGACGCTGTCAACATCGCGTGACGCCCATTGCCAGCGCAGAATACCACGCTCGATTGTAGTATACCCAATGCGGCCCAAATGGCCATGGCGCGCCATTTGCTCGCTGGTCAGTGCCCAAACAGCATCCGGGTTCCATTTAATTACTGAAAGAAACAATCCAAGCCGCGTAAAGCTGTCGAATACATTGCGGGCTTTCACATGCTTGTCTAGCCAAAGCTCGCCATGATAAACCAAACTACCACGCAAGTTTTCAGCCACACTGCCCATGGGCGCATTGGCGTGGCTTGGCACCATCAATTCCTGCCTGCGCATATAAACCCCGATCATATAGTTCGGCAGCCAATCGGCTAGGTTGGTGTCAATCTGATCAAACCGAAATGCCTGCAGGCCAACAGCTTTGCCTTCGTTGTCAGTCAGTTGCATCCAAAAGGCGCGCTCTCCATCAAAACTACAGACATCGACATCATGCATCGGCCCCACGCGATAGCCACGCACGGCAACCTTCGTGGTATCAAGACTTTTCATATTGCTGCTGACAGTCACGCCATAGCCATTGGTTGCAAGGTCAGTTACCATATCGGTCACCAAGTGGGTGAGGCCCAGCGGGTTCTTAATGCCTTGTTTTGCCATGAATTATCAGTCCGTTTTCGGCGTTTGTGCTGGCGTTTCAAGCGTGAGTCAACGTTTCAGTTGGTTAACAGACATTGCAATTCACAATAGAGTTAAATTGCATATCAGTCTAATCGTCTCCACCCTTCAGAACTTAACCGCTCTTGGGGTTTAAAGCGGGCCTTATATTCCATCTTGCGCGAGCCTTGCACGTAGTAGCCCAGATAGACATAGGGCAAACCCATGGCCTTGGCACGCTGAATGGCATCCAACACCATCAAGGTGCCAAGGCTGCGCGCTTCATGGCTCGGTTCATAAAAGCTATAGATCAATGAAAGCCCATCACCCATCACATCAACCAATACCGCACCCACCAATTGGCCAACAGAAATGCTGGTTCTATGCAGGCGGAACTCAATCAATTGACTATCAGTCACAGTGTCATCCACCATGGCCGCAAAATCAATAACACTCATATCGGCCATGCCGCCTTCAGAATGGCGGGTGTCGATATAACCCCGGAACACAGAGTAATGCTCGCTCGTTGCCTGCGCCTTCACCACGCGCGAGGTGATGTCGGCGTTCTTGCGCATCACCCGCTTGAAACTATCAGTGAGGCGAAAATCAGCCACGGGCACCCGCGTTGAAATGCACGCACTGCACGCGTCGCAAGCAGGCCGATAGGCAATATTTTGGCTGCGCCGAAAACCACCTTGCGAGAGCATGGTGTTCAGGCCGCGGGCGTCCGCGCCCACCAAATGGGTAAACACCTTCCGCTCCATTTTGCCGGGCAGATAAGGGCACGGCGTGGGGGCCGTGATAAAGAATTGCGGAAAGTTGCGGCGTTCAATGCTCAAATCAATACTCCTGCCCACATTATCCAACGCTGTGGCAAATCACGCAAGGCTCATCTAAGAGAACCAAAAAGCAGGAGTGAGACATGAAAACAGCGTGGATTGGTTTGGGCGTGATGGGCTTTCCCATGGCTGGCCATTTGCAACGCAAAACAGGCGCTGACATGACAGTCTATAACCGCACCGCCACCAAGGCCGAAAGCTGGGTGGCCAAGGACAAAGGCAAAACCGCGCCTACGCCACGCGCCGCTGCCGAGGGCGCTGATTTCGTC
>JAGWUY010000179.1 GCA_028868255.1 Alphaproteobacteria bacterium
GTAAGGCCGATGCTGTGCGCCGCTGCACCGGGGGCCTGATTTGCCCGGCCCAGCGGGTGGAGCGGCTCAAACATTTTGCCTCACGCAATGCCTTTGATATTGAAGGCTTGGGCGACAAGATTGTTGAAGAATTTTATGCTGATGGTTTGATCGCCGCACCGCAGGATATTTTCACGTTGGAAGCGCGGGATGGGCGCGCGCTCAAAAAGTTGAAAGACCGCGAAGGCTGGGGCGCATCATCCGTCACCAATCTGTTTGCGGCCATTGAGGCGCGGCGGGTGATTGCGCTCGATCGATTCATCTTTGCTCTGGGCATTCGCCATGTAGGTGAAACCACCGCACGGGTTTTAGCGCGCAGCTATGGTTCGGCTGAACACTTGCGCGAACAGATGAAACTGGCCGCTGCCAGTGAAGACAATGAGGCGCGGCGCGAGCTCAACGCGATTGACAGCATTGGTGATGTGGTGGCCGAAGCGCTGATCCAGTTTTTTGATGAGCCGCATAACACCGAAATCTATGATGCCTTGTTGCGTGAGGTGCGCCCGCAGGCGCTGGCCGCCGTTGCAGCATTTTCACCCGTTTCGGGCAAGACTGTTGTTTTTACTGGTGCATTAGAACAAATAACGCGTGAAGAAGCCAAAGCTATGGCCGAGCGTTTGGGGGCAAAAGTGGCGGGCAGTGTTTCCAAGAAAACTGATCTTTTGGTGGCGGGGCCGGGGGCTGGGTCCAAACTGAAAGATGCTGAAAAATTTGGCGTGCAAGTGATCGATGAGGCCGGGTGGTTTACGTTGGTGGGAACCCAAGCGTGATCCCAACTTTCAAATCAGATTTCCGCGCGGGCCTCAAAGACATCTCGCCCACATTGTTAGCCTATATGCCCATTGCCATGCTGTGGGGCACAATGGCGGCCAGTAAAGGTTTATCACCGCTGGAAGCACTGTTGATGAGTTTTTTTGTTTATGCGGGCGCATCGCAATTCATCGCCGTTGATATGTGGAATGAGCCTTTGCCGATTGTGGTGATGATTGCAACCGCCTTCATCGTCAATCTGCGGCATGTGTTGATGGCGGCTTCCATCTCGCGCCATATCCAAAATATTCGGCGAGTTTTTCATCCCATGATGATGCACATCCTGACTGACGAAGCGTGGGCGATTGCCGAGCGCAAGGCGCTTTCTGGCCCGTTGTCATTGGGCTATTATCTCGGTGTGGCCGCGCCGCTGTGGCCCACATGGTTTATCTTTTCAGCCATTGGCGCGGTGATTGGCAATGCGCTGGGTGATGTGGCTGCGGTGGGTGATTTTGGTTTGGCGGCGATGTTTATTTCGATCATTGCCGGTTTTTGGAAAGGCCCACGCACCGCCGCGGTGATCGGTGCAAGTGCTTTGGTGGCGGTGCTCACGAAATCATACATTCCGGGGCGCTGGTATATTTTGATGGGCGGGTTAGCCGGCGTTCTGGTTGCGGCACTGCTTCATACAGAAGAAGAAGTTCGCACGCCTGAAGACACCATGGAAAAGGGTGTGCCATGAGCAGTTATTTCACGCTGCATTGGCAGTGGCTGTTGGCCATTTTGGGTATGGCTGCCGCCACTTATACCACGCGCATTTCTGGCCTATTGTTGATGCGCGGCGTTGTGGTCAAAGGGCGTTTGAAAGCAGCCTTGGATGCCATGCCGCCATCTGTTTTGATGGCCGTCATCACCCCCACGGTGTTGATGACAGGTAAAGCCGAAACACTGGCCGCAGTGTTAACGGCGCTTGCGGCAATTTTTCGCCTGCCACTGTTGCTCACCATTGTGATTGGGGTGAGCAGTGTGCTGGTGTTCCGCCAATTTGTTTAAAGCGGAGCGCAGGCTTGCTTCATCCATTCCGCGGCATCACCCGTCATTTGACTGCCCACATCGGCCAAAACTTTGGCGTGATAGGCATTGAGCCATTGCAGTTCGTCTGGAGACAGCAATTTAACATCAATCAAGTTGCGGTCAATCGGCGCGAAGGTGAGTGTTTCAAAACTCATCATCGGGCGTTCACCGCCCTGGATGTTTGCAGGCTCTTTCACGATCAACAGGTTCTCGATGCGAATACCGAAATGACCCGCCTTGTAGTAACCGGGTTCATTGGACAGGATCATGCCGGGCTGTAGCGGCACATAATTGGCTTTGCTGATGCGGGCAGGGCCTTCATGCACCGATAGATATGACCCCACGCCATGGCCTGTGCCATGATCAAAATCGAGGCCAGCTTGCCACAGGGCCTGGCGTGCAAAGGCATCGATATGTGTGCCTGTTGTGCCAGCGGGGAATTGGGCGCACGAAATGCCAATCATGCCTTTGAGAACACGGGTGAAGCGATCCATCATTTCATCGGTCGGCTTACCCACGATGATGGTGCGGGTTACGTCAGTGGTGCCATCCTGATATTGGCCGCCGGAATCGATCAAATAGATCTCGTTGTTTTTGATCGGCAAGCAGTTGGCGGGGTCGACATGATAATGGGGAATTGCCGCATTTGGGCCAGCTGCGGAAATGCTGCTGAATGAAAGATCGAGCAGCACGCCCGTATCCTGCCGGAACTTCAACAGCTGATTAGCGGCCGTGGCTTCCGTCAGGTGGCCCTTTGGTGCTTCAACCGAAAGCCAATGCAAATAGCGTGACAGGGCCGCGCCATCGCGCAATTGCGCAGCGCGTGCGCCATTCAGCTCGCTCAGATTCTTTCGCGCTTTGGGCATGGTGCAAGGGTCTTGCGCCTCGATGATCGTAGCGCCGGCTGCCTTCAGAGTTCCGCGCACCAGTTCGGGGGCCGAGCCTTGGTCAATTTGCACCTTGGCTTGTTTCTTGCCCAAGGCTTTCAACGATGTGGTGAGGTCGGCAGGCGCGCGCACATTGGCTGTGGCCTTCAAATGGGCGCGCACATCTTCTGGCAGGCGTGATTTATCAATGAAGAGTTCAGCCTTGCCCTTTTTGTGCAGGATCGCATATGCCAGCACCACAGGCGTATAGGGCACATCAGCACCACGCAGGTTCAACACCCATGACACGGAAGAGGGTTCGGCCAAAACGGCTGCGTCCGCATTTGTCTTTTTGAGCGCTGCGGCCATATCGGCCAATTTGTCAGCCACGCTGCGTCCGGCAAATTGCAGGGGCTGCACGCTCAGCGGTTTGCCTGACGGGGCGGGCTGATCATCCCAAATTTTGTCGATCAAATTCTTCGCGGTAGGCACCAGTTTTGCGCCAACGGCTTCGCAGGCCTTAGCGTAGCGCTTGGCATCAGATGCGGTGATGAGCCAAGGGTCAAATCCCAGTTTATCGCCCTTTTTCAAGTTCTGGCTGATCCAGCCGGTTGGGGGTTCATCCACCAAATGCTGCGGCTGGATGAGATTTGTGTCCACCTGTTCGCGCACCTGCACGGTGTAGCGCCCGTCAACAAATATGGCTGCTTTGGTGGTTGTAATGATGGCGAGGCCCCATGACCCTGCAAAACCTGTCAACCATTTCAGGCGTTCGGCATAAGCATCCACATATTCACCCTGAAATTCATCCTGCCTTGGCACAATATAGCCGCTCATGCCCTGTTTCTTCAAAAGGGCGCGCAGTGCGGCCATGCGTTCCGCAGTTTTGTTTTCAGATTTTTTCATAATTGCCTGTTCATTTGCCTTTTTTTACAGATAGCAGGTGTGGCGCACCAAGACAAATTCACCGCAGAATGCGTCGCTATTGGCAGGGAATAGTCGATTCTAAGTCAAAGCATGTGAATTTGTGCATCGCAATATTGTAGTCATGTGAATTTTGCATGTAAATTGCCCCAATTAACCCTCTCTTTACGATTTAATGAGAGGAAACGCCGCAAGAAAGTCGATGGCAAATTTGATAGAAAATGTCATTTCCTGTTAAAATATCGCCACAATTCATAATTATAGACTCGCTCATTGAATTTCTTCAATCGGATTGGTCCGCTGGACATGTCATGTGATCCTTGCATGGAAAATGAACGTAAAACGACCAATACGCATTGAAATGAGATAAAATTGTGCGTTGCACAAACAACTTAATGGCGAAAGCCTGACTTTGGAGATTAAAAATGACTGTATTGAACACTGACCGCCAAACTGCTCGCATTTCTGGCACAGGCACCCATGGATTGATGGGTAAGGTGAAGGGCTTTTTGGCCCGTAGCCGCGCCGAACGCCAGTTGCATCAGCTGGATGATCGTTTGCTTGCTGACATCGGCGTAAGCCGCAGCGACATCGCCGCTCGCGTGTGGGGTCACTAAACCAAGATTGAATTAGGCCTCTTCCCAACCGGGACCATTGAGGCGACCGAGAAGCTGCCCCGCGCCATCTGGTGCGGGGTTTTTTCGTTTTCGGGGCTTCACCATCACAATCGCCAGCCAGTTTTCATGGCGTATGGTTTTGGTGATGCGCAAGCCCCGGTTTTGATAGCAGGCCGCAATCCAGCGCTTTTGATCTACCGTCAAACCAGACAGAATCAGATGCCCGCCGGGGGCCAGAATGGCGCAAAGGCCTGGTGCCAAGCTGGCCAAGGGCCGTGCCAGAATATTGGCAAAAATCAAATTGTAGGGTGCAGATTTGCGAATTGATGGGTGGTGCAGGCCAGCCGCCGTTTGACCATAGAGCAGAGGTTTCACCCCATTCAGCGCGGCGTTGTTCAGACTCACTCGAACCGCTTCAGCATCGATATCGGTGGCCAGTGATTTGGTTTTGAGCGCTTGTGAGGCGGCAATGGCCAAAACACCTGTGCCGCAACCCAGATCGAGAATATGACGGGGGCGGTGGCGTTTCAGAATATCGTCTAGCGCCTCGAGGCAACCTGCTGTTGTTCCATGGTGGCCCGTGCCAAACGCAGTGCCGGCATCAATCTCCAGCGAAATCCCGCCCGCGCGGCGGATGTGGCGGTCATGCGAACCATGGAGGAAAAACCGCCCCGCAGCGACGGGTGCCAGCCCTTCAAGAGAGCGCTTCACCCAATCCAAATCCGGTACGGGAGCGATCATTGCATGGGGCAGGGCCAATATGGCGCTGGCTTCTCTGGCCAGTTCCTCCGATTCAAACCAAGCCACAGTTTCCCACATTGCTTTGGCCTCATCGGTTTCGTTGATGGTGACGGCCAAAGGATCCATGCGGAAATCATTTTCAATCTGCTCTGCCAAGGCATGAGATTGATCGTGGCTGAGATTTCCAATGGTGAGAGTGACGCGGGCGATGGACATGGCTTCGGCTCTTAGCCGAAGTCACCTGCCTATGTCA
>JAGWUY010000180.1 GCA_028868255.1 Alphaproteobacteria bacterium
GGCTTCGCGCCTATATGCTGCGGGTTTACAATTATATGGCTGTGGGCTTGGCGCTCACCGGCCTTGCCGCTTATTTTACCTTTAACATGGCGGTGCAGAACGGTGCGCTCACCGCCTTTGGCACAGCGATTTTTGTGGGCCCGCTCAAGTGGGTTGTGATTCTTGCGCCTCTGGCTTTGGTGTTTTTCATGTCGTTCCGCTTGCACACTTTAAGTGTCGCCACGGCGCAGGCGGTGTTTTGGATTTACGCGGCATTGGTTGGCGTCAGCTTTGGGTCGCTGGGTTTGATTTACACCAGCGGTTCGATTGCCCGCGTGTTCTTGATCACGGCGGTGGCCTTTGGCTCACTCAGCCTGTGGGGTTATACCACCAAGCGCGATCTTTCGGGCTGGGGCTCATTCCTGTTCATGGGTTTGATGGGCATCATCGTGGCTTCACTGGTTAATATTTTCTTTGCCAGTTCGGCCATGAACTTTGCACTCTCAGTGATCAGCGTGCTCGTGTTCACAGGCTTCACGGCTTATGACACGCAAGCGATCAAGGAAACCTATTATGAAGCCGATAGTGCCACCACCATGGGCCACAAGGCGATCATGGGTGCGCTGCGCCTGTATCTCGACTTCATCAACCTGTTCCTCTCGCTGTTGCGCCTGTTTGGCGACCGTCGCTAGTTCAGTTTGAAGTTTGAAAATCGCGCCACGGAGGGCCACTTCCGTGGCGTTCTTTTTTCAATCTCCTCCCTCCCCAAGACTTGGGGATGGCGGGGTGGGGATGATGCAGCGCGTTCTGAGGCATCCCCTTCCGTCATGCTTAGCATGCCACATTCCCAAGTGATGGGGAAGGAGAAATTTACTTCACCGGAATGTAAATCTCGATCTTGTCATCGCCAGCGTTGAAGTCTTCGCCATAGACCTCAAATTGTGGGCCTTGGGCCACCTCCAGCTTGGCGGCGGGCAGCCAGTCTTCAAAAATTTGCTCCCAGGTTTTGGGCAGTCCGGCAATATCGCCTTCATGCAGAAACACAGCGGTTTTGCGGGCGGGAATGGTGGGGGTGGTGAAATAGCCTGGCACCTGGCCTTGGTCTTTCACTTCAACGGCCGCCATATAATCCATCAACACCGTTTCTCCCGAAACTGCTTTATTGGCGTTGGTGCTGTGGCACACGCCGTAAGCCGCAAAACCCACTTGCCCCTCAATCTTGCCAAAATCCTCCATAAAGGCCACCCACAGTTCCTTCATGTTGCTCCGCGTATCCGGCCCCAGCTTGTAAGTGCGGTTGCGCCCGGCGAGGAGCAGGGGTTTGGTGGTGATGATGCGGGTGGGTTGGGGCAATTAAATAGCTATTTTGAAGGCAAAGTAGAATTGGACTTTGCGAGCTTTTTGACGCGCCTCTCGACCTTCTTAATGTCTTCTTCAACCGGAAGATTCTCAGGCATTACGCCTCCAATTTCCTTTATCGTTTGCCTAACTTTGGCTCCAACTTCAAAATGCACATTGTTTGCAGCATTTTTGCCTTTAATATTGTCTCTGCGGAGTTTGTCTTCGGTTTGTGTCGCGCGAAATAAATTTGCGGCAAGTTCAGTACTGCCCATATGATCTAGAATATGCTGTTTCGAATTCAAACCTTTGCGACGCTGTATTCCCAACCTATCCAGTCCCCCGTATAGACCCTTGTAGCCAAAAGTCTGAAAAATAGCGAAATCTGATGGTTCAATAACACCAGCGCCTTTAGCTGCACTAGCGAGGGCTTTGTTGTGTTCCTTAATTTCGTCTCTCAGTAATAGGCGCTTCTGATCCTCTGAAAGTGGGCTGTAACCGGAAGTTTCAATATCAGCAATTTCTTGCCTTCGGGCCTGAATTGCGAAATAAGTCTGCGCGAACGCTACTGGTCTTTTCCTAGGATCGCCATTTTGGGCAATAAGGTAACAAGCATAGCGGGTAAGTTTGATGTTATCTATTTCTCGGTGCGCATCAGAGCCAATCGGAACCATATCGGTGACGTCAACGAAATGGTTTTCAATGGCTTGCCCTACGAGCTTGCAAGCCGTCTTTGCCTTTTCAATAATATTCAGGAAATTCCGATAATCACCATATTCCAACAACTTAGAAATTGATCTAGCATACCAGAACTCGATACCGTCTTCATCAATATGAGCAGCATCCTCGAAAGTGGCAATCAACCCATCAATATCGCCTTGGGTTGAGCCTGCCATAGTTTGCAGTGCATCATTGAAGGCAATTCCGGATAGACGTTTATGTCGATCATCGCTGTCAGAATTTTGCATAAGTGTGATACCTCTTTCGAACATATGGGCAACATTATAGTCGATTCCCGCGCCAATTCTAAGCCTTTGTTGCCTACAATTTGACTCTCCCCTCAAAATCCCCTATGTCGCGCTCATTCAGACGCAATGGCATTCGTCTTTTGGGTTTTGGCACATGGGGGTTCTATTCCCGGGGGGCACTGATCCAGCATCCGGCAGCGAGTTTCGCTCCCGGGTGGTTTTTTGTTTGCCGTGTGGCTTTTGAATAAACTTTCCCTCTCCCCTTGAGGGAGAGGGCGGCACTCACAACGTGAGTGACGGGTGAGGGGTTTGCTGGCCGAGCAATATGTGGCCACCAACCCCCTCATCCGGCCCTTCGGGCCACCTTCTCCCTCAAGGGGAGAAGGGTAGACAAAGAAGTGAAGATAGAGACCTAGATGTTTGAAACCTTAAGCGATCGCCTGTCTGGCATTTTCGATAAGCTCACCGGCCGTGGGAGCCTGTCGGAGGCTGATGTCGATACCGCCATGCGCGAAGTGCGCCGGGCGTTGCTTGAGGCTGATGTGGCTTTGGAAGTCGTCAAATCCTTCACCGAAAAAGTGCGCGCCCGCGCCGTGGGCCAGGATGTGGTCAAATCCATCAAGCCGGGCCAGATGGTGGTCAAGATTGTGCATGACACGCTGGTGGAAACACTGGGGTCTGATCAATCGGCCTTGAATCTCCGCGCCTCGCCGCCTGTCGCCATTTTGATGGTGGGTTTGCAGGGTTCGGGCAAAACCACAACCACCGCCAAGATCGCCAAGCGCCTGACCGAGCGTGAAAAGCGCAAGGTGCTGATGGCCTCGCTTGATACGCGCCGCCCCGCTGCGCAAGAGCAGCTGGCCATTCTGGGCCAACAGGTGAAGGTCGATACGCTTGCCATCGTCAAGGGCGAGACACCCGTGCAGATCGCCAAGCGTGCGATGAGCGAAGCGCGCAAAGGCGCTTATGACGTGGTGATGCTGGATACGGCAGGTCGGCTGCACATCGATGAAGAATTGCTGGCGGAAGCTGCCAGCGTTCGCGACATTGCGAAACCAAAAGAAACCCTGCTGGTGGCGGACTCATTGACGGGGCAAGACGCTGTGAACCTCGCGCGGTCTTTCGATGAAAAGATCGGCATCACCGGCATTGTGCTGACGCGTATTGATGGTGATGGCCGCGGTGGTGCGGCACTCTCCATGCGCGCTGTCACCGGCAAGCCGATCAAGCTGCTCGGCACGGGCGAAAAGCTGGATGGGCTGGAAGATTTCCACCCCGACCGGATTGCGGGCCGCATCCTCGGCATGGGCGATGTGGTTTCACTAGTTGAAAAAGCCGCCCTTGATTTTGACCAAGACGAGGCCAAGAAAATTGCTGACCGGATGCGCAAGGGCGCGTTTGATTTGAATGATCTTGCCGATCAGTTGCGCCAGATTGAAAAGCTGGGCGGCATGGGCGGCATCATGAACATGTTGCCCGGCATGGGCAAAGTGAAAAAGCAGATTGAAGGCATGGACCTTCAGAAAAAGGTGTTCAACCAGCAGCTCGCCATTATTGGGTCAATGACCAAGGCTGAGCGCCGCAACCCGAAAATTCTCGATGGCAAGCGCAAGAAGCGCGTGGCTGCGGGCTCGGGCACCAAGGTGGAAGAGATCAACAAGCTGCTGAAGATGCATCTGCAAATGGCAGACATGATGAAGCAGATGGGCCAAGGCAAGGGCATGCTCGGCAAGCTCATGGGCGGCAAGGGTGCGCCTGATGCCGCTGAGATGGAGCGCATGCAGCAGGAACTTGCGGGGCTAGACCCCAATGCGCTGCCGCCAGAATTGAAAGACATGTTGGAGAGCGGTTCTTTGCCAGCGCCCTCTGCAGGAATGCCCAGTCTTCCCGGCTTGGGCGGGGGCAAGCTTCCCGGTCTAGGCTCACTGCCCGGATTAGGAGGCAATCCCTTCAAAGGTTTTCCCGGTTTGGGGAAGAAGAAATAACGTAATCACATAGGAGACTAAAATATGTCAGTTAAAATCCGCCTCGCTCGTGCAGGCTCCAAGAAGCGCCCTTACTATCACATCGTTGTTGCTGCTGCGACATCGCCCCGTGATGGCAAGTTCATCGATATCATCGGTGCTTTCAACCCAATGCTGGCCAAGGATGCGCCAGAGCGCGTGAAGCTGGATGGTGCCAAGGCTGCCGAATGGATGAAGAAGGGCGCGCAACCCACAGACCGCGTGTTGCGCTTCCTCGACAAGGCCGGTGTGGCCAAGCGCGATGCCCGCAACAACCCCAACAAAGCCAAGCCCGGCAAGAAGCGCATGGAGCGTGAAAAGATCGCTGCTGATGCAGCTGCCAAGGTTGCTGCTGCTGAAGCTGCTGCCGCCGAAGCCGCAAAGGCTGCTGCTGCCGCACCGGCTGAAACACCAGCTGCTTAAGTTGCGTCTTCCTTCTCCCCTTGAGGGAGAAGGTGGCGCAAAGCGCCGGATGAGGGGTCGGCTGGCTGCTGACAAAGGCCCCTCACCCGCCCTTCGGGCACCCTCTCCCTCAAGGGGCGAGGGGCGAGGTTGCAGGGTTGAACATGAATAACATTCTCGTCGGCGTCATTCTTGGGGCTCATGGCATTCGCGGTGACGTGAAATTGAGAAGCTTCACCGCTGATCCATCCGCCATTGGCCGCTATGGCCCGCTGGTCTCAGCACAGGGCGATGTGTTCGAGATTTCAAAACTCAAACCCGCCACCACTGATTTTATTGCCACACTCAAAAACGTCACTGACCGCAACAAGGCTGAAAGCTTGAAGGGCACGGATCTTTTCATTGCGCGCGCGCAACTTCCTGCACCCGCCGCGGATGAGATCTACATGCATGATCTCATCGGAACATCCGTGTACGGAGCACATGATCAACTGCTGGGCAAGATCGTGGGATTTGAGAACTTCGGTGCG
>JAGWUY010000181.1 GCA_028868255.1 Alphaproteobacteria bacterium
GATGCGGGCAATGCCAATTTTCATGACACGGTGCGGCGCTTTAACGAGTTGGATGGATCGGGCCTGACATTCATCGGCATGGGTGTTTCAGGCGGGGCAGAAGGCGCGCGCAATGGGCCTTCGATCATGGTGGGAGGCACTGAAGCTTCCTATCACCGTGTTGAAAATGTGCTCACCGCGATTGCCGCCAAATATAAGAAAGAACCTTGCTGCGCTTGGTTGGGGCCAGATGGGGCGGGGCATTTTGTGAAAACCATTCACAATGGCATTGAATATGCCGATATGCAGATGATTTCCGAAACCTATGGCATCATGCGCGATGGTTTGGGCATGAAGCCCAAGGACATGGCGGCCGTGTTTGACAAATGGAATAAGGGCCGCCTCAATTCTTATCTGATCGAAATCACTGCCAAGGTTTTGGGCGTGACCGATGCCAAAACCAAGAAGCCGCTGGTTGACGTGATCCTGGACAAGGCGGGGCAAAAGGGCACGGGCAAGTGGAGCGTGATTGAAGCACAGACTCTTGGCATTCCGGCCACAACGATTGAAGCAGCCGTTGCGGCGCGTGTTCTCTCCTCCATGAAAGAGGCGCGCGTGGCAGCGGAGAAGGCCTACAAGATTCCGCGCAAGAAGATTTCTGCCAAATCCAAGGCTGCGGTTTTGCGCCAGCTTGAGGCCGCACTTTATGCGGGCAAAATTGCCGCTTATGCCCAAGGTTTTGCGGTGATGGAACAAGCGTCGAGAGACTTTGGTTGGAACATTCCACTGGGCACAGTGGCAAAAATCTGGCGCGAGGGGTGCATTATCCGTTCGCAATTCTTAGGCCTGATTAGCCAGGCCTTTGTGAAGAACAAGGGGGCTGGCAATTTGCTGATGGCACCCGCCTTTATGACCATGATGAAGGATTCACATGGGGCCTTGCGCAGCATAGTGGCGCAAGGGGCGTTGATCGGTGCGCCCCTGCCCGCGCTTTCATCGGCGCTGGCCTATTTCGATTCTTATCGGCAAGCGCGCGGCACGGCCAATCTGATCCAGGGGCAACGCGATTTCTTTGGGGCGCATAGTTTCGAGCGCATCGGTGAGGCAGGCGCGTTTCACGGGCCGTGGGGCGATCAGGTGATTTGATTGAATGAGGAGCGTTGGACATTCCAGCGCTCTTCTTTTTGCCCTTGACACAAACCAACCAGTTGGTATGTTTTGAATATGGAGCAAATGGGAACACGAGACCGCCTTTTTATGGCTGCGCTGAGTTTGGTGCGGCGGCAGGGCTATGATGCGACAAGCGTGGACGAGTTGTGCCGGCTGGCTGAGGTGACCAAGGGTGCGTTTTTCCACCACTTCACCAGCAAAGAACAGCTGGCCGTGCAAGCCACCGCATTCTGGACAACATTCACATCGCAGATTTTTGAACAGGCCGAATATCACACGTTTGAAGACCCGCTGGACCAATTGATTGGCTATGTGGAATTCAGGCGGCAATTATTGGTGGGGCGCAGCTTGGCCGAATGCACCTGCTTTTTGGGCACCATGGCGCAGGAGAAATACGACTCCAACCCCGCCATCCGCGAGGCGTGTTTTGTCGGTATTGCCATCCATGCGGAGACAGTTCGTTCGATCATCGCAGCGGCCAAGGCAAGACATGCGCCATGCGCCACTTGGAACGAAGAGAGTCTGGCGCTTTATACCCAGGCAGTCATTCAAGGGGCCTTTGTTTTGGCCAAGGCTAAAAATGATGTGGCGCTTGCTGATGACATGATTGTGCATCTGCGCCGTTACATTGAACTGCTGTTTCAATACGCAAAGGAGGACTAAAATGCAAAACCCGTTCATCTGGCATGATCTCATCACCCCCGATGTTGAAGCGGCCAAGACATTTTATGGCGCTGTCGTAGGCTGGACCTTTGAAGCGCAAATGCCAGAATACCATGTGGCTAAGATTAAAGAAGGTGGCATGGGCGGCATCATGGCCCAGCCGGACAACATGAAAGGCATGCCCCCATTCTGGTCAGGTTATATTTATGTGACCGACGTGGACGCTGCTTGCGCCAAAATCAAAAAGCTGGGCGGCAAGGTTCACCGCGAGCCTTGGGATGTGCCACATGTGGCGCGCATGGCCGTGGTGGGTGATCCGACTGGTGCGAATTTCAATATTATGGCCCCGATCCCTCAAGGCGATAGCAAATTGCCGCCCCCAAGCGCTTTGGGCGCCGTCGGTTGGAATGAGGCCCATGTGGGCGAGCTTGACAAGGCCTGGGCATTTTATTCTGACATGTTTGGCTGGACCAAAGGCACTGTGATGCCCATGGGCGAGATGGGTGATTATATGCTGTTCCAGATTGATGGCAAAGACATTGGTGGCATGATGAAGAAAATGGAAGCCATGCCCATGCCGATGTGGCTTTACTATTTCAATGTCGATGGCATTGATGCGGCCGCGGCACGTATTGTTGCGGCAGGCGGCAAAATTGCTATGGGGCCGCACCAGGTGCCTGGTGGACAGTGGATCGTCTCTGGCCTTGACCCCCAAGGTGGGAACTTTTCACTTCTCTCGGGAACAAAATAATGGCTGGGCAAAAAATTACACCCTTCTTGTGGTTTGATGGCCAAGCCGATGAGGCGGCCGAGCATTATGTGGCGGCGTTCAAGGATTCCGAAATCACCCATGTGATGAAGCAAGGCGAGAAAGCCTTTGTGGTGACGTTCACATTGGCGGGCATAAAATATCAGGCGCTGAATGGCGGGCCCATGTTCAAGCCCACCGAGGCCTTTTCATTCTTTGTTGAATGCGAAGATCAGGCGGAAGTGAACCGGCTGTGGGCACATTTTCTGGACGGCGGCGGCACGGAATCGCAGTGCGGCTGGCTAAAGGATCGCTGGGGCTATTCCTGGCAAATCATCCCCAAGCGCTTCATGGAGCTTGTGCAATCGCCTGACCGGGAAGGTGCTGGCCGCGTGATGCAGGCCATGATGCAGATGGTGAAGTTTGATGTGGCGGCGCTGGAGACGGCGTTTCGGGGGTGAGTGAAGCGGACAGATCGTTCTCAAAGACGTCATTGTTCAAAAAGCTGTAGCCACTTCGTTTCAGGCGGCTTTGGACAGTCTTTCCATTTCTTGCGCGAAGGCAAAGCGCAGTTGTTCTGCCTCTTCTTCTGGTAACCAATTGGCCATTTGTGGAAAAACAACTTCCCACATGCCTGCTTGGCGTTCATTCCAAGGCATGGTTTTGGCTTGTTTGGCTTTGGCCAATAGATCGTGCAGGCGCACTCTGACCTTGGCGGGATCAGGTTCATCGTCTTTCTTTGGCGAAGCCATGCGGTTTTCACCTTCACCAAACAGGCTGCCTTGCGCCGGCGTATGTCCAAAAAGATCGTTCTGTGTCATCTCATTCACTGGATGTTGGTGGCAAACCGAAAGCGGCGCGATCCAACACTTTTTTCAAAGTTTTGACCAATATTTTATCTGCCTTGGCGGATAAATCAATCAATTCAGCAATTCGTCCACAGATGTCTCGAAGCTCAGTGGCCAGAGCCAGATCAACCTCCAAACCCTCGCGGCCCTTTATCCATTTTGGCAAAAGCTCATAACCGCTTACGGCATAGTGCCAAATCTCGGCAGGAATTCCCGTGGCCTTGCCTGCACCATGTTCGCAAAGTTCAAAACTGCCATCAGCATAACGGGGGCTGATGATCTTGCCTTTTGGCGGCACAGTAAAGTGGCACAAGCTGGCTGGCAAAAATTCGGGGTTTGGAGTTTGAGCAAAGGTTTCGACGTTTCGGATTTCAGCGCCCAGTGCAGCGGCTTCGAGGAAAATTTTGTATTGCGCTGGAAATGGAATGTGCGGAAACACATCTTCCAAATCTTCTGCGAAATTCAAACTGTATGATTTGGCAGAGAGCAGACAGAGCATACAATCAAAGACTTGGGTTGGTGTTATGTTTTTCCCGTAAGCCTCTTGCAAGCCCACCAGCAAGGCTGGGTTTAAATTATGCGCCTCTGGCCCGCTACGCCTATCCCACAAGGGAAAAGCATAACCGCCATAACTGCCGCGGAAGGCGTGTCGATCAGGAACGGAATTGTGGCACCATGTTGCGGGTCCAGCGTTTGTTCCACTCGGCATGGAAAAGAGTGCCATATTGGTTTCACCCCAACATGCCAGCAGTTCTGGTCTCGGTCTATCATTGAATCGACGGTCACTGTAATGAAACTGTCTATCAAGTGGTCGGTAGCTTGCTGTCTTTACCGTTGATGGTTGCCAACCAAAAGATTGCGCAGTTGCTGCAGAGTTCATTAGAGTGGAATTGAATAACTCGTCCCGCTCGGTTGCAGTTGAAGCAACAAGTTCATTTATTTGAAGTTCGAGTTTCGCTCGCGTAGGCGCATAAGCGATATGATCTCGCTTGGTTTCTGTGCCGGAACCGCCAAATGCAAAACACTCATTTAATCCAACCCATTCCCCATTGGCGAAGGGCTTGGGCCTAAAGTCATCCAGTCCCTTGCGGTTCACTTGAACCCAATCGCCGACATTGCCATTTGCAATTGACGCTGTTAGCCAGCTTAGTTTCTCACGCCGGCGGAACGATTTTGCATCCCATGTATCGCGGTAGTGAATGCTGGCTTCTGCATCTGCTGGTTTGGTTCCATCGGCGATGGCCAGGGTGATGCATACACCCACTTGAATGTTGAACACATTTTGATCGCCTTCAACGCCTGCCCGTTCGCCAAGCCTGCTGTCGCCTCGCAGATCGATAATTTCAATCTTGTCAAAACGTTTGCGCATCATCTGGCGAAGGCCAGCATAGGGTTTGCCCGTTAAGAATTTACGATTGGTAATAAAGGCAACAATTCCGCGCTTTGGCGCATTTTCCGCTTCAAAGATTTTCCACAATGACCAACGCCAGAAGGCCACAGAGAGTTCAGGAAAAGTGTTGAGCTGATTGCCCCAGCCTGCATCGCGAACAGGCCGCTTCAAATCGTCCCAAACCCCGTCCATCCAATTGCCCACTAGCGTGTGGTTCTCACCTTCCTCCAAACGCCGATAGGGCGGGTTTCCGATGATGGCGAGAATGGGTTGTTTGGTCTTCAATTCATTCGCCAAATGGCGTTCATCTTGAATGCCCTGCCCCATAAAACCCAATTCACCCATCGGTGAAGCTGTGCCTGGTTGCGCGAGTGTATCTGCCAG
>JAGWUY010000182.1 GCA_028868255.1 Alphaproteobacteria bacterium
GGTTGTGCAGGAATTCCTGCTGTATCAATTGAGCAATAGTTCAGTTGGATAACCGCCTTGGTGGAAATGGCGCGCTGAAAAAGAGCTTTCCTGATGATCGGTAGATACATTCTTGCGGCCTTGATTGCGGGCCTATTAGCCGGCTTAGTCATGGGCGGCATTCAACATTTCATATTGACACCACTGGTTGCCACAGCCGAAATGTTTGAAAAACAACAACGTGCCACTACGACTACCGCGGGGGCCACCAAGCTAGGCTGTGTTGAAAACACGCTGGGCGGAAAAATATGCGAACATGATCACGAAGGCGGTTGGCAACCTACTGAAGGCTGGCAGCGCACCGGCCTCACTTTCCTGGCTTCGATGATGTCTGGAGCTGGTTTCGCTCTGGTTTTGGCAGGCGTCTCATTCATTGCGGGCCTTCCCATCACACGTGAAAATGGTTTGATCTGGGGTATTTGCGGTTTTCTCGCTGTGAGCCTTGCTCCAGCCGCGGGCCTTGCCCCCGAATTGCCAGGCATGCCGACGGCAGACTTGCAACTGCGCCAAATGTGGTGGGCCTTAACAGTCGCGGCTACAGGTCTAGGCCTTTGGCTTTTGGCTGCCAAGCCTGCAAAATGGGCTCACTATGCCGCCATCCTCTTCATCGCCGTGCCACATATCTGGGGCGCACCCATCGCCCTGTCATCGGACGCACAAGTCAACCCTAGCCTCGCTGCCGAATTTGTCGGCAAGAGCCTTGCTGCCAATGCAATTTTCTGGGCCTTGATAGGAACATTTCTGGCCCACGCCTTCTTCCATCTCAATCAAAAGTATCCGCAAATATGACCACAAAAATTCCTGCCACCGTCATCACCGGTTTTTTAGGTGCTGGCAAAACCACCATGATCCGCAACTTGCTTCTTAACGCTGGTGGGCGGCGCATTGCCCTCATCATCAACGAGTATGGCGATGTGGGCGTGGATGGCGAAATCCTCAAAGGTTGCGGTCAACAGGCCTGCAAGGAAGAGGATATTGTGGAATTGGCCAATGGCTGCATCTGCTGCACCGTAGCCGATGATTTTGTGCCAACCATGAACAAAATTCTGAATCGTGCTGACCAACTCGATCACATCATCATCGAAACATCGGGCCTTGCCCTGCCCCAGCCACTGGTGCGGGCCTTCAACTGGCCTGATATTAAGTCCCGTGTTACGGTGGATGGCGTGATCACCATGGTGGATGCCAAGGCGTTGAACGAAGGTCGCTTCGCCGATAATGAAGAAGCCATTGCGGCCCAACGCGCAGCGGA
Source organism: Alphaproteobacteria bacterium (assembly GCA_028868255.1). Taxonomy (GTDB): domain Bacteria; phylum Pseudomonadota; class Alphaproteobacteria; order Rhizobiales; family Aestuariivirgaceae; genus Aestuariivirga. Next base: position 1,292 of record JAGWUY010000182.1, read on the forward strand.
CCCGAATGTAGAACACGAAAATCCAATTCAAGAACTTTTCAATGACCAGATCAACAGTGCAGACATTGTACTGCTCAACAAGGCCGACCTCTTGTCTGCCGATCAGTTGCTAGCTGTCAGCAACCAGTTGAAGCAAAAGTTACGCCCCGGATCGCGCTTGGTTCACACCTCCCAAGGCGTGATATCTGCAGACGTGTTGCTGGGGCAAAAAGCCGGTGCGGAAGAAGATATGCACAACCGCCTTTCAACCCATGAAAAGGAAGGCGAAGTACAGCACGATCACGATGATTTCATCTCCTTCATTGTCGAACTGCCCAGCGAACAGACCAAAGATTCTTTACTCGCCTGCATCACCAAAACCATTACGACTTATGATATATTGCGAATGAAAGGCTTTGCCAGTGTTGTAGGGTCAGACGCACGGCTTTTGGTACAAGCGGTTGGCCCGCGTTTGAATTCCTATTTTGATCGCGCATGGGGAACAGACGAAACCAGGCGCACACAACTGGTGGTGATTGGTGAAAAGGCGATGGACGTGGGTGCCATTGAGGCCTCCCTGCGCGGCTAATGCACCTCCTCGCCACCACATCAGGCGTGATTGATGGCGCAGCTGAAGCCATCGATCTCAAACAATCGCCTGCCGATGTCGTGATCCTGACTGCAGCAGACAGCGAACTCGCGGGCCTCGCCCGCGCCGTCGATGCACTGGGAGATCAGGCCCCCACCACACGCCTCGCCAATCTCATGGCGCTGCAACACAATTTCGCCGTTGATCTTTATGCCGAGAAAACATTGGTACACGCCAAGTTGATCATCATCCGCCTGCTCGGCGGCGTTAGTTATTGGCCCTATGGCTTAGACGTGATCGAGGCCTTGGCCCGCGAGGACAACATCAAACTCGCGCTCATCCCTGGCGGCACCGAGCCTGATCCCATCCTCACGGCCCGCTCCACCGTTAACGCTGCCGATTGTGAGCGCCTGCGCCAATATTTCATTAGCGGCGGCCATGACAATGCCGCTGGCATTTTGCACTTCGCCCGACATCTCATCAGCGGCACACCCGCCCCTGCGCCAGCAGAAACTCTGCCCGCAGCTGAGTTTTATCAAGGCAATAGCAGCGCCCAAATCGCAATCATCTTCTATCGCTCGGTGATCGAAGGCGGCCAAACCGCCCCCATTGATGCCTTGATCACCGTCCTTGAAAACCACGGCCACAGCACCTGCGCCATTTTCGCCAGCGGCCTGAAAGACAAAGCCAGCGCCGCCTTCATCCGCGACAATCTCAAAGCACCCGCCGTCATCATCAACGCAACCAGCTTCGCCGTGGGTGATCCAGCGCTTGATCCGTTGGCACAGTTTGATTGCCCGGTTCTGCAAGTGACCCTCGCTGGAAATTCCCAACAAGATTGGGCCGAGCAAACACGCGGACTCAAGGCCACGGATCTCGCAATGTCAGTGGTGCTGCCTGAACTCGATGGCCGCATTTACACGCGCGCCATTTCTTTCAAGGCCGATGCCCTGTGGCATGAAAAAACGCAATGCCGCATCATCACCTATCAATCGGTTCAAGATCGTGTCAACCATGTGGCCGACCTCGCCTCCAATTGGCTGCGCCTGCGCCAAACGCCGAACGATCAAAAACCCATCGCCATCATCCTCGCCAATTACCCTGACAAGGATGGCCGCGTGGCCAATGGCGTAGGATATGACACACCAGCGAGTACGGTGGAGATTCTGAAGGCACTGCAGGAGGCTGGCTATGAGGTTGGTCAGTTGCCTACGGATGGCAACGCGCTGATTTCAAATCTTATCGAAACGCGAAAAGGAACCTCATCAGTCGCTTCGCGACAGCTTCTCCAGAGGAGAAGCGCAAACGCCACCTCAGAACAAAGCGCCTTGCCCTTCTCCTCTGGAGAAGGTGCCCGAAGGGCGGATGAGGTCCCTAACCTCACTCTCGAAGCCTACGACCGCCACTTCGCCGCCCTCCCCGAAATCATCCGCACACAGATCATTGCCCAATGGGGCGAACCGGAGAATGACCCTTTCTACTCCAACGGAGCATTTCACCTCGCCATCAATCTCTATGGCAATATCGCCATCGCCATCCAGCCCGCGCGCGGTTATGGCATTGACCCAAAATCCACCTATCACGACCCTGCGCTCGTGCCGCCGCACTTCTATCTCGCAACCTATTTCTGGTTGCGCTACCACTTCAAAGCCCAAGCCATCATCCACAATGGCAAACACGGCAATCTCGAATGGCTGCCGGGAAAAGCTGTGGCGCTGTCTGCGCAATGCTATCCTGAAATCACGCTGGGCCCCATCCCGCAGTTTTACCCCTTCATCGTCAATGACCCCGGAGAAGGCACCCAAGCCAAGCGCCGCACCAGCGCGGTGATCATTGACCATCTCACGCCGCCGCTCACGCGCGCTGAATCCTATGGTCCGCTGAAAGATCTCGAAGCGCTTGTCGATGAATATTATCTGGCCAGCGGTTTGGATCAACGCCGCATCGCCACCCTGCGCCAGCAGATTTTTGACCTAACGGCCTCCACCAAGTTCGACAAGGATGCAGGCCTCAGCGGCACTGATGACAGCGACTTACAAAAACTCGATTCATTCCTGTGCGATTTAAAAGAAGCACAAATCCGCGATGGCCTGCACATTCTAGGTAAGTCGCCCACTGGCCAGCAAGAGATCGATTTGCTGGTGGCACTCACCCGTGTGCCCCGTGGCATCGGCGAAGGCGGCGATGCATCGCTGATCCGCGCGATTGCCGATGCCTTTGGCATGGAGGGTTTTGATCCCCTCATCGCGCCCATGGCCAAGACTTACCAAGGCCCCAAACCCGCCGAACTCCTAAAGCTTATCCCCGCCCCCTGGCGCACGAATGGCGATGCAATTGAGCGGTTGGAGATTTATGCGGCTCAGTTACTCCAGAAGTATATCCCTCCCCCTTGTGGGGAGGGATTAAGGGTGGGGGTCGCTCAGTCATCTCTTCGCTCTAAAAAGTTGGCAGGCTCCGGAGAGACCCCCACCCCAGCCCTCCCCACAAGGGGGAGGGAAACGCTGGAGTTAGTGCTCGAAAAAATCAAATCCAGCATCCGACCCGCCCTCACCGCCTCCGGCCCCAACGAAATCAACAATCTATTGAACGGCCTCTCCGGCCACCGCGTGCCCCCCGGTTCATCCGGCGCACCCACACGTGGCCGCCTCGATGTGCTGCCCACGGGGCGCAATTTCTATTCGCTCGATAACCGCACAGTGCCCACCCCCACAGCATGGACACTTGGCCAGAAATCTGCCGAAGAACTGTTGAAGCGTCACTTCCAAGACACAGGCCAACATCTTAAAACGGCTGGTCTTTCTGCCTGGGGAACTTCCAATATGCGCACTGGCGGCGATGATATCGCCCAAGCCTTGGCCCTGATCGGCGCAAAACCTGTGTGGGATAGCTCCAGCTGGCGCGTCACAGGGTTTGACATTATCCCTCTGCCCAGACTGGCCCGCCCGCGTGTCGATGTAACCCTGCGCATCTCCGGTTTTTTCCGCGATGCATTCCCCGCGCAAATCGAACTGCTCGACAAAGCCATCCGCGCCATTGCCGCATTGGACGAGCCGGACGAGGATAACCCCATTGCAGCCAAAGCCCGCGCCGAAACTGCCACGTTGGCCGCCACAGGCATAACACAAACCGAAGCCGCATACATGGCGGGCCACCGCATTTTTGGAGCAAAACCGGGGGCATATGGCGCAGGCTTGCAAGCCCTGATCGATGAAAAGATTTGGAACACCAAGGCCGATCTCGCCGCCGCCTATGTCACCTGGGGGGCCTATGCTTACGGTGCCAAAGCCCAGGGCGAAAATGATGAAGCC
>JAGWUY010000183.1 GCA_028868255.1 Alphaproteobacteria bacterium
TTCAAAGAAAATTGCAGGCACACCCATTTGTCGGCCCATTTCATAGCCCACCACCACGCCACCCATGGCAGGTGAAGCCACCAGATCTAAAGGCCCTTGCCCGCCAGCTTTCACTGAAGCAGCAAGGCTGGCGCACAAACGCTCGGCTCGCCGCGCATCCATCAATACCCTCGCACATTGAAGATAGTTCGCCGAATGCAGTCCGGATGACAAAATAAAATGCCCCTCTAGCAGGGCACCAGCCGCGCGAAATTCATCCAAAACCTGATCATGTGACAACATTATCCTGAAACCCTATCAACAGCGCTGACCAATGGCCTGCTCTTTAAACCGTTCATAATGTCATTCAAGTGCCGGATGTCGAAGACTTCCACTAAAACAGTGAGGTCAAAGAAATCGCGCACACCGTGCCGCGCCTGCAGCTGCAACTCATCAATATTGCCGCCATGCTCGCCAATCACTTGCGTTACCTGCGCCAAAGCACCCACTTCGTTAATCAGCGTTATGGTCAGGCGTGCCGGGAAGCGCATCCCCTCTTCGGCTACACCCCAAGTCAGATCGACCCAGCGTTCCGGCTCTTGATCAAATTTTTCCAGCGCCTGCGCAAAGATGGGATAAATGGTGATGCCCTCTCCTGGCGTCACAATGCCCACTATACGCTCGCCAGGGACAGCGCCAGTGACTGGGTGAATTTTCAGAGCAACACCGGCAGCAGCGCCCCGCACAGGCAACGAGGCACGCCCTTCAGCATCTTTTTTTGCACCGCCGATTTTACGCCGCGAGGCCCGCACTTCTTTTTCATCAATATTAAGGCCAAGGGCCTTGAGCACATCAATGCCCGCGAGGTCACCGCGCCCCACAGCAGCCAACGCATCATCCACATTTTTGTGGCCAAGGCGCGGAACAGCCGCAGCCAACTCCTTGTCCGTCAAAACATGCTTTTGCTTCGACACCAGTGATTCAATGATTTCGCGGCCGATGCCTGCAAATTGCTTGCGAATGGCCGCGCGCGTGGCGCGGCGGATGGCAGCCTTGGCCTTGCCAGTAATCGCAATTGCCTCCCAAGCTGGGGGTGGTGTCTGCGCGTCAGAGCGCACAATTTCAACCTCATCACCATTGTTCAAGCGTGTGACCAGTGGTGCATGGCGGCCATTCACCTTACAGCCCACACAGCTATCGCCCACCGAAGTGTGAACCGCATAAGCAAAGTCAATCGGCGTAGCCCCGCGAGGCAGGGCAATCAACTGGCCCTTGGGAGTGAAGCAGAACACTTGATCATGGAACAGTTCAAGCCTTGTGTGCTCCAAAAATTCCTTGGGGCTATCACCTTCTTGCAGCACTTCCATCAAATGCCGAAGCCAGCGATAGGCATTGGATTCCGCAGCTGGCACACGCACCCCTAACTGCGCCAATTTCGCCTCGCTCACGTCTTTGTAAAGCGCATGGGCTGCAACACCACGCTCAGCGATTTCATGCATCAGCTTGGTGCGGATCTGCATTTCCACGCGCATGGAATGCGGCCCCACCACAATTGTGTGCAGTGAGCGATAATCATTTTGCTTGGGGTTTGAGATATAGTCTTTGAATTTTTCAGGCACAGCACGCCAAGTCTGGTGAACATTGCCCAGTGCCAAATAGCAATCATTTACCGTTTCCACCAAAACCCGAAACGCAAAAATATCCGAGAGTTGGTCAAGTGCAAGATGCTTGCGCTCCATTTTGCGCCAAATCGAATAAGCGCGCTTTTCGCGGCCTTTCACTGAAGCACTGATCCCGGCATCAGTCAGCACCCGTGTTAGATCTTGTTCAATCTCACGCAGTAAGTCGCCACTTTCGGCATGCAAGCGTTTAAGCCGGTCCCTAATCGTTTTGTTCGCATCGGGGTTGAGAATCTGGAAGGCAATATCTTCCATCTCATCGCGGATCAATTGCATGCCCATCCGCCCAGCCAAAGGCGCATAAATTTCCATTGTTTCCTGAGCAATGCGTAACCGTTTTTCCGGCTTCACGTGATTGAGCGTGCGCATATTGTGCAATCGGTCTGCCAGTTTCACCAACAAAACCCGCACATCTTTCGACATCGCGAGCAAAAGCTTGCGCAAGTTTTCCGCCTGCGTGGCCTCCTTGGTCACCATATCCAGTTTCTTAATCTTGGTCAGGCCATCCACCAGTGACGCAATCTCTTCACCAAATTTTTCCACCAACTCCTGCTGCGTGGCTTCAGTGTCTTCTACCGTGTCATGCAGCAATGCGGCAGCAATCGTGGCCGTATCCAACTTCATCTCGGTCAGGATGGCCGCTACTTCCAGTGGATGGTTGAAATAGGCCTCGCCCGACGCCCGCGTTTGGTTGCCGTGCGCCTTCATGGCATAAATGTAGGCACGGTTGAGCAAGTCCTCATCCGCCTCGGGGTCATAACTAGTGACCCGCTCCACCAATTCATACTGACGCATCATGCGGCTACCATAAAACAAAAAAAGCCGGGCGCTAGGCCCGGCTTTAGAAACTTATGAAAAAATTGCGCTTTTAGTAACCGTTGCGCTGGCTGCCAGGGCTTTCAGCGGGTGGCATGCCTTCAAGGCCGCGCAGCAATTCTTCTTCCGTCATCTGCTCCATTTCTTCGAGCTGGGCAGAATCATCAACCATCGACATATCGCCCGATTGGCCGATCAGTGGCATTTCGGTGGCTTCTGGCTCATCAACCTCAACCTGCTTTTGCATAGCGTGTATAAATTCTTCGCGCAGATCGTCGGTATTGATGTTGGTCGAAGCGATTTCGCGCAGCGAAACAACGGGATCTTTGTCATTATCGCGATCAACCGTCAGCGGCGTACCTTGTCCCAGCAAGCGGGCGCGATGCGAAGCCAAGAGAACCAACTCAAAGCGGTTCGGCAACTTGTCGATGCAATCTTCGATGGTCACTCGTGCCATGGAAGCGGGACTCCTTAAAATGAGGTGAATTTGGAGGGCTTCTAGCCGCTCGTTCAGCCTTTGGCAAGTGCAGCCTTAATCGCAGCAATATCGGCGTTTTCGATGAAGTTCGGAATATTGAAAAATATGGAATGGAAATTAAACCCACCATTCTTCAACTCGTCAATCGCCTGCTGCTTGGTCCAACCCTGATAAATGATGCGGTACATGGCAATCACCACGCCTGTCCGGTCTGCCCCGTGCAGGCAATGCACCAACACCGGCCCCTTCTCCTGCTCTGCTTTGATGTATCTGAGCGCAGTTACAACACTCGCTGTGGTGATGAAAGCTGCGTTCATTGGCACATTCAGTGTTTTGATCTTGGTAGATTTCAGTGCCGCTTCATCAGTCTGTGATTCTCGCAAGTTCAGATCGGCCTTAATCTTAAGTTTTTGCTCTAACATCTTAAAACCTAACTCTGTAGGTTGGGCGGAACGATAGAGATTGGGCGCAACTTGGTTGAGATTGGTAACGCCCTCCAGAATAATAGGCCGCGCCCAATTTGCATCCCTCGCTACTGCAAGCGTGCTGATTAACAAAACAAAAGTAATTGTGATCAACCTGATCATGTTTTTAAAAGCCCCAGTTTCAGAAACAGCGTCGCCAGCCCCAAGAACGAAAAGAATCCAACCACGTCTGTCACAGTAGTCAAGAACACAGCGGCTGAAACCGCTGGGTCAGTATCAAAATAGTCCAGTGCCAATGGCAGCAAGATGCCTGCAAGCGCTGCTGCCACGAGATTAATAATCATGGCAATACCGATCACCAGCCCCAAACCGCCAAAGCCAAACCACCACCATACGAACAGCCCGATAATGATGGCAAACAATAATCCGTTAATCAGGCCCACCGCGCATTCACGAAAGACCACACGCACGGCATTCACTGGGCCCAGCTCGCGCGTGGCCAAGGCTCGCACCGCAACTGTCATGGTCTGCGTGCCAGCATTGCCACCCATAGAGGCTACGATGGGCATTAACACGGCGATGGCCACCATTTGCTGAATGGTGGCATCAAACCATGAAATCACCCAAGACGCCAAAACTGCAGTCAGCAAATTAACAAAAAGCCATGCAAAGCGCAGCCGCGTCGTTTGTACAACAGAGCCTTCAATTTCCTCTTCTGAACCCACACCGCCCAAACGTTTAATGGCCACATCGGCCTCTTCCTGGATCACGTCCAGAATGTCATCCACCATCAACATGCCAACAAGGCAGCCAGTAGAATCCGTTACGGCGGCAGAAACCAGATTATACTGTTCAAACTTATAGGCCACATCTTCTTGCGGGTCGGTGACTGAAAACACCGTTTGTTTCTTGTCCATGATGTCTAAAATGCGCTTGTCGCGGTGGCCGCGCAAAAGGCGGCTCAAAGGCACGGCCCCTTCCAGCCGTCCGCTGTCATCTATCGCATAGATTTCGACAAAAGATTCCGGAATCTCTTTGGCCGTGCGCACATGTTCCAGTGCTTTGCCCACATTCCAACTGTATGGCACAGCCACATATTCTGTCTGCATAAGGCGACCAGCCGTGTTCTCAGGAAAGTCCAGACCACGGCTCAGCGCCGCACGGTCTTCCTTCGGCACCTTGGACAGGATTTCCACCTGCTCATGGCGCTCCATGTCCTCGATCAGATAAAGCGCGTCATCGGTGTCCAGCTTCTTGATGGCAGAGGCAATCACATCTGCTGGCAAGTCATCGAGAATGGCATCCCGCGTACCTTCATCCAGCTCCGCCAGCGCCTCAACGTCAAAATTCTTGCCTAAAACGCTGATCAGCTCTACCCGGCGATACTGCTCGATGGCTTGCAACACGTCTGCCATATCAGCGGCATGAAGCTCGCGCGTCATAGCACGTACAGTTTTCAGATCCTGTGCGTCGAGTGCGGTTAACAGATCAACAATAAAACTAGGTTTCAGGTCACCCCACTCGTCTCGCACTTGGGCTACGTGATCGTTCTCACTCATGCGCCGCCCCTCGAGAAGGTGAAGGATTATGCTTTTTGCTTAACAGTTGCCAAACCCATTTGATAAACAAAAGGTTTGGTGCGGCCGAGAGGACTCGAACCTCCACGAGTTTCCCCGTTACCACCTCAAGGTAGTGCGTCTACCAATTCCGCCACGGCCGCATGCCAAATTGCGAAAGCGCGCGGTGAATAACAGGCGTTTTGGAGAAGCGCAACCCCCGGCAAA